>JBMNTW010000070.1:0-8226 GCA_050945935.1 Christensenellales bacterium | reverse complement strand
GCAAAACCCTTCAGCCGGAAGGAACTGCAAGCCCGCATGGAAGCGGTGCTGCGACGAACATCCGGCGTTGTCGTGCCCCTTTCGCTCAAAAACTCCTTTAACGACGGGGACCTGTTCGTTGACTTTGAAAAGAACGTCATCAAAAAGAAGCAGCGAGAAGTCAGCTTAACGCCCAGCGAGCTTAAGATTCTTTCCGCCCTCATCACATACCCCGGCAAGGTGTTCACCCGGGCGGAACTGATTGAAATCGCCCTGGGCAGCGATTTTGACGGGTACGACCGCACCATCGACAGCCACATCAAAAACCTGCGCCAGAAGCTGGAGGACGATCCCCGTTCGCCGGTGTACATCCGCACGGTCCACGGACTGGGCTACAGGTTCGGGGGTGAGTAACGTTGCGAAAACTCAGAACGCAGCTCTCCCTTTCCATTGTGGCGGTGGTGCTTCTCACCGTGGCGGTCATCAGCATTTTAGCGAACCTGTTAATCAACCGCGAGTTTGAAAACTACGTCATTCAGCAGCAGCAAATCAGGGCGGAAGATCTTGCCGCCAACCTGACCAGCCATTTCGACGCCCGCACCCAAACGTGGGATGTGGAGTTCGTCCACGGCCTGGGCATGTACGCGCTGTATGACGGCTACGTCCTCAGTGTTTTCGACCCAAATGGCGCATCCGTCTGGGACGCCGAGAACCACGAAATGGCGATGTGCGCCCAGATCATGGGCGAAATCGCCGAAAGAATGGAAAAGCGAAGGCCAAGGCTGGACGGCGCGTTCGTGTCCCACGAGTATGACCTGGACCTGAACGGGCAGAAGATAGGCTCGATGGTCATCCGTTTCTACGGACCGTATTTCTTAAGCGACAGCGACCTTCGCTTTCTGGACACGTTGAATATCCTGCTCGCTGTTGTCGCGGTGCTGTCCACAATGCTGTCCGTCGCCATCGGCGGGGTGCTGGCGCGGCGCATCGCCCGGCCTATCGCCAAGACGGTGTACATCGCCAGCCAGATTGCCGACGGCAAGTACGATATCCGCTTTGAAGGCAAAACCAAGTCCAAAGAGCTGGACGAACTTGCCGCCGCCATCAACGCCCTTTCGGCAGGGCTGGTGGAGCAGGAGAATCTGCGCAAACGCCTGACCGTGGATGTTGCCCACGAGCTTCGCACGCCGCTGACCACGCTGAGCTCCCATCTGGAAGCGATGGTCGAAGGCGTCTGGGAACCCACAACCCCAAGGCTGCAAAGCTGTTACGAGGAAGTGGGCAGGCTGAACAACCTGGTATCCGATTTGGAGCGGCTGGCAAAAGCGGAGGGAGACAGCCTGGTTCTGCACAAAAAAGACCTCGACCTGCTGGACGCTGCCCGCACAGGACTCGATCAGTTTGAACTCGAGGCGAAGAAGAAGAACATTTCGCTTGCCGTTTCGGGAGAAACCTCCGTCGTCCGCGCGGATCGGGACAGATTGAATCAGGTGATGGCGAACCTGCTGTCCAACGCCGTCAAGTTTACGCCGGAAGGCGGGAACATTCGCATTGCTGTGCAGGATACGCCTGAAAGCGGTGTTGTCATCGTCGAGGATGACGGCATCGGCATTCCGGAGCAGGAGCTGACGCTGATTTTTGAGCGTTTTTATCGCACAGACCAGTCCCGCAACAGAAAAACCGGCGGCGCGGGGATCGGGCTTGCCATTGTGAAGTCCATTGTGACGGCGCACGGCGGCACCGTCGTGGCACAGCGCCGCGAAGAAGGCGGCAGCAGGTTCATTGTAACTCTGCCAAAGTAGTTTTTTTGCCGTGATTTTGTGACCGGACTCTTGTGTCCGCACGCAAGAAAACGGAAGCAGGTTTTGTTGGGCTCTGCCGAAGCAGTTATTATGGAAGGATTGCTGTGCGTTTGCGACCGGATATGAGTGCCGTGAGTCTGTGACCGAAATGGAGCATGAAAAAATGAAAAGCCGGACGCGTCTAAACGTCCGGCTTTGCGTTTTGCTGTGCTTGCCTCAAGTCTGTTGGGTGGATTGGCCGTCAAAGCCCTCCAGTTCCCGTGCAATCAACGCGATGGCGATGTTCAGGGCGCGGAGATTGCGTGCGGCGAGGGTCAGCTGCGCTTTGGGCGGAGGCTGTTTTTTCAAAAGGGTCTCCTGCGCCCGTTCGATTTTACGAATGGAGGATGAAAGAGCCCTTTGCGCTTCTTCCAACTCTGTTTTAGAAAATTTGGTCATGGCAGATCCTCCGTTTGGATCGTTGTCGGATGAATGCTTTTCTCTACTTGAGATTACAGTGCAAACAGCGAAAATGCAACATCGCCATTCGGTTAAACAGCAAAAGCCGGACGCTTGTCTGGCTTTTGCTGAACTGAAATGTGACTCTTTCTGTACCGCAATACCTGCGTTATGCGATGGAAGAAGAGAACTTAAACCTGCTGAGTTCGGACTTCAAGGTCTGTGCCTGGGCCAGCAGTTCTTCGCTGGCGGCGGAGTTTTCCTCGGCGGTGGCGGCGTTCGTCTGCACCACAGAGGAAACCTGGGACAGTCCCACGTTGATCTGCTCGATGGATGCTGCCTGTTCCGTCGTGGCGGCCTCAATTTCACGAATCGACTGCACAGCAAGCGCCGTCCTTTCAGAAGCCGCGTGCAGCCGCTTCAAGGTATCCACCGCGAACTGCTCGCCCTGTGCCACCTTGACAACGGAAGTTTCAATCAGCTCGGCCGTTTTCTTGGCTGCTTCCGCAGACTTTGCCGCAAGGGAGCGCACTTCGTCCGCCACCACCGCGAAGCCTTTGCCTGCACTGCCCGCGCGGGCAGCTTCCACAGCCGCGTTCAGGGCGAGAATGTTGGTCTGGAAAGCGATGTCCTCCACCAGCTTGGTGATTTTGGAAATCTCCTGCGATGCGGCGCCGATTTCCTGCATGGACGTGTTCAAGCGCTGCATGGACTCGTTGCTGTCCATGATGTTCTTGGCGGACTGCTCCACATAGGTCACGGATTTCTGCACGTTATCCTTGTTCTGCTCTGCCTGCTCCGCCACGCTGATGATGGATGCGTTCAGTTCTTCCACGGTGGCGGCCTGCTCCGTAGCGCCGGAGGACAGCGCCTGCGCACCGGAGGAAATCTGGTCGGCGGCGGCGTTCACCATGTCCGCGGAACGGGCGATTTTTTTGAACATCACGCTCTGGGAAGCGATGATGTTCTCAAGGGACTGCTTAATCGGCAAAAAGTCGTTTTTGTAATCGGTGGTAACAGCCAAATCAAGATTTCCGCTGGAAATTTCGCTCAGCTTTTCAGAAATATCATAGATATAAAGCTGCAGGGTTTCGATAACCGTCTGAACGCTCCTGGCGACGTTGCCGAGCTCGTCCTTTGACTCATAGGCGATGCTTGCGTTCAGATCGCCGTCCGCCAGTTTGCCGGTGGCAACCTGAATTTCCTTCAACGGCCTGGTGATGGAACGGATGATGTACAGGCACAGCACAATGCCCAGCACCAGGGACAGCGCAAACAGCCCGATGGAAAGAATCAACGAGAACTGTGACGTACTCTGGGCCTGATTGTATAGATTATGAGCGACGCCATCTCCAATGTCGAGAAGTTCTTTTGAGATATCCACCGCTACCAGAGAAGCAGGGTAATATTCGTCCAACAGGATTTTTTTCGCGGACTCGAAGTTGTTCCTTTCCACAGCGTCAAGAAACTTCTCGGAAATAAGAGATAACTTTCCCCACTCTGTTTTGAGTTCCTTGAGCTTGTTCTTGCCAACATCAGATATCAGCAGCGGTTCGATTTGAGCGACGAACTTGTCAAAGTCCGCGGTACGGCCGTTCAAATCATCCAGCCAGGTCTTTACATTGGAAGGATCATCGACAAGAATATAGGCCATATCCTTCTGGATGCCCTGTAACTGCCTTCTTATATTATTGATGGTGTTTGTAACTGTAAATGGGCTCTTATAGAACGTGTCGAAGGAGGTCGTTATTGTGCGTAATCCCAGAAACACAGAAAACAAAATGGTAATCACGAAGAGGATGAGTATGGTTGAGAAGGCTACAACCAGCTTCTTGGAAACGGATAAGTTTTTCATGAGCTCCACCTTAAAAATTATGTCATGATTTTGGGCACAATATGGAAAGTATATGTCAGGCTAACATGAGCGTCAACTTTTTTTGCTTTTGTGACCGAAAGTGCGGTCAGCATCAAAAAGCTGTGTAAACCTGAACTACCGTATGCAGTAATATCGGATGGAGACAGACAGGAAATAACAGGAAAGATGATCTGTGACCGAAATGCAGCTAAGATGAAAGATGTTTCCAAAAGTTAACGACTATCCGCTGTGATGCCGATATAAGTATAAGAAACGAACAGAATAGTGACTACTGGCGCAAAGCGGAATCGGAAAGGCAATAAAAAAACTGGACACAATCCGTGTCCAGTTTGGTGCGGCAGATGGGACTTGAACCCATACGCTCGTCGCACACGCCCCTCAAACGTGCCTGTCTGCCTATTCCAGCACTGCCGCATTGGGTGGGTCGTTTTGACGACAGTACTCATTATAACTTCATGCCGCGGGTCTTGTCAACCATAAATTACGCCGGGAGTTCCGCCTGTTTTTTTGCCCGTTTTCCTTTGAAAACGCACTTTCCGCCATCCATTTTGCGGGAAAAACTTCTTTTTTGCAACAAAAAAGAGGGATACCGCGTGTTATTTCAGAAAGAAAAAAGTCACTTTACCTGCCTTGCAAAGGGTGGGGGCAGGGACTACAATAGGCCCACAGGGATTGTGAAACGGAGGGTGTTTTTTTTGAAACGGTTTGCAACCAAGACCGCGGCGGTCATCCTGATCATCGCCATTGTGCTGCTCGCTCTGGCGGCAGGTGCTGTTGCCCTTATGCTTGGCAGGGTGAAGCGCGTGTCGCTGGAAGAAGCGGCGCAAATCGCCCAGCAGGAGCAGGAGCAACGGGAACAGGACATCGCAAGCGGCATCATCGAAGCCACGGACGAAGATCAGGACATTGAAAACGAACTTACCCTCACCGATGAAGTGGAGCAGTCCCAACTCACGGAAGAAGAGCTTCGCGCCATAGCGGAAACCGAAAAGCGCGCCGGCGCGGTGAATGTGCTGCTCATCGGCGTGGACCGCCGGGGCAAATCCGGATACAGCCGGGCGGACACGATGCTCATCGCCACGCTGGACAAGAAGAACCGGAAGCTCAAGCTCACCAGCCTGATGCGGGACATGTACCTCCCCATCCCCGGCAACGGGGAAAACCGCATCAACTCCGCCTGCGCCAAGGGCGGGCCCGGCCTTTTGATGCAGACCATCAACGAGAACTTCTCGATGGATCTGACCACCTATGTGCTGGTGGATTTCGACATGTTCGACAAAATCGTCGACAAGCTCGGCGGCGTGACCATCGAAATGACCGAAGGCGAGGTCAGCGAGGCCAACGACTGCATCGCCGGCCTGAACCTGCAGCAGGGCCGCGAGCGCACCGACGGGCTGATCACCAAGCGCAGCGGCAAGATCAAGCTCACCGGCCAGCAGGCGCTGGGGTACTGCCGCATCCGCCACTTCGGAAACGGTGATTTTTCGCGCACTTCCCGCCAGTTCAAAGTCCTTCGCGCCATTTACGACAAGTTCATGCAGGTGGACGCCGCGAAAAAGCTGTCCGTGCTGTACGACGTGCTGCCCTACGTGGAGACCAACATGACGGACGACCAGATCATCTCGCTCGCCACCACCGTCATCTCCATGAACATCGGTTCCAGCGAGCTGCTGCACTATCGCCTGCCCGCCGAAGGGGCGTACAAGTCCGCCAAGGTCAAGGGCATGCAGGTGCTGCTGCCCGACATTCCGGCCAACACCCTGGCGTTGCACAGGTTCATCTACGAGGCGACGGAGCAGGAGGCCCTGCCCGGCTCGGACACGGGCAAAGGCGTTTACACGCCCAAACCCTATTACGACGAAAACGGCAACCTCATCGACTCCAACGCGCCGCCCACGCCGGAGCCTTCGGAGTCGCCGCTGCCCGAGGAGTCTCCGTTGCCTGAAGAATCTCCAGTGCCTGAAGAAACCCCGCCGCCGGATGAAACGCCCCTGACGGAAGAGCCCATGTCGATAGAAGAGGATCTGCCGGTGGAGACTCCGTCCGATTTCGCACTCCCCGAAGAAGATGAGGTGGTGCTTCCAGACGGCGAGGATTAGCCGGGAGAAGTCATCATCCTCCCGCAACCCAGCCCGAACGATTCAAAAATTCCGTCAACAGAATTTCGTTTTTCGCTTGCGCTTTTGCCGGCGGTGTGGTACCATATCTCCCGGTAAAATCCGCTGTCCTTTAATCCGGTACCGTGATGCCGGAAAGGCCGGGCGTTTTGAACCTGCAATTTTAGGCAGGTCCTATTATGCTGCTATAGCCTTCCGCACACGGCGGAAGGCTTTTTTTGAACCACAGCGGCAGAAAGGAACGCGCATGAAGGAAAAAATCATCATGGACGGACGCGGCATGGACCGCGCACTTCTTCGCATCGCGCATGAGATCATCGAGCGCAACCAGGGGGGAACGGATATCGCGCTCATCGGCATCCAAAGAAGGGGCGTTCCCCTGGCAAAAAGGCTTGCGGCACACATTGCCGCGTTTGAAGGCATTGACGTTCCCGTGGGAACGCTGGATATCACATCTTATAGAGACGATTTGTCCGAGCAATCCGAAGCCATAACGGCCGGAAGATCGGACATTCCTTTTGCCGTCAGGGGCAAGACCATCATCATGGTGGATGACGTGGTCCACACCGGGCGCACTGCGCGCGCCGCGATGGACGCCATCATCGATTTGGGCCGTCCGGCAAGGCTGCAGTTCGCGGCGCTGATCGACCGGGGCCACAGGGAGCTTCCCATCCGCCCGGATTACGTGGGCAAGAACCTGCCCACCTCCCACGATGAACTGGTTGCCGTGCGCGTCGCCGAAATCGACGGCGAGGAGTGCGTGGCGATTCTGGATAAGTCTTCAAAATAACAGGAGGAACCATGCCCACACAAAGGAAAGACATGCTGGGCCTTCGCAACGTAGAAGCGGGGTTCATTGAAGAGATTCTGAACACGGCGGTGGAAATGAAGCGCATCATGCGCGCAAGGGAAAAGGGCATCCACCTTTCCGGAAAATCCGTCGTCACCCTGTTTTATGAAAACAGCACCCGCACCCGCACCTCTTTTGAAACCGCCGCGAAACTGCTCTCGTCGATGACCACGAACATCGCCGCTTCCAGTTCCAGCGTCCAGAAGGGCGAATCGCTGATTGATACCGGTCGCACCCTCGAGCGCATCGGCGCGGATTACATCGTCATCCGCCACCCGATGAGCGGCGCGGCGAAACTGCTGGCGGAACACGTCAACGCAAGTGTCATCAACGCCGGAGACGGCACCAACGAACACCCCACCCAGGCGCTTTTAGACATGTTCACCATGAAAGAATACCTCGGCGAACTCAAGGGGCTGAACGTCGCCATCGTGGGCGACATTCTGCACAGCCGCGTCGCAAGGTCGAACCTCTGGGGTCTTACTGCGCTGGGCGCGAACGTCACCTTCGCAGGACCGGGAACGCTTTTGCCTTCGGAGCTGGAGCATGCCGGCGCAAAGGTGACCACGGACGTCAAATCCGCCGTGAAAAACGCGGACGTAGTCATGGCGCTTCGCATCCAGAAGGAGCGTCAGCAGGCAGGGCTGATCCCCTCGGTGCGGGAATACGCCAGGTTCTACGGCATCAACGACGATGTGCTGAGCTTCGCCAAGCCGAACGCCCTGGTCATGCACCCCGGCCCCATCAACCGCGGGGTGGAAATCACGGGAAAAGTGGCAGACAGCCCCGCCTCCGTCATCGACGAACAGGTGGAAAACGGCGTTGCCGTGCGCATGGCTCTGTTGACTCTGCTTACAGGAAGGAGCGCCCAATGACCATCCTCATCAAAAACGGCCTTCTGATTAATCCGAAGGGCATCAGCGGCGAGTACGACGTGCTGATCAAAGACAATAAAGTAGAAAAAATCGCCCCGCGGGGGGAAATCACCACCGCAGACGAGATCATATACGCGAAAGGCATGTGGGTCATGCCCGGATTTGTGGATATGCACTGCCATCTGCGCGAACCGGGTCAGGAATATAAGGAAGACATCGCCACGGGCACCCTTTCCGCCGCATACGGCGGGTTCACGGCGGTGGCGTGCATGCCGAACACGTCGCCTGT
>JBMNTW010000069.1:0-8264 GCA_050945935.1 Christensenellales bacterium | reverse complement strand
CGGTCGTGGCGGATATTTTCGGTGCTGTCGCCAATGCCGGCGTCAATATCGACATGATCAGCCAGAGCGAACCCAAAGAGGGCAGGGCAGACATTTCCTTCACCCTGCCGGACGAATCCCTGCCCGCCGCATTGGACGCCCTTTCCCCCTGGAAGGAGCATTTGAGCCACTCAAGCGGCATGGCGAAGCTCAGCGTTG
This sequence comes from Christensenellales bacterium, assembly GCA_050945935.1. Lineage (GTDB taxonomy): Bacteria > Bacillota > Clostridia > Christensenellales > CALWSW01 > CALNBC01. The sequence continues at coordinate 8,066 of JBMNTW010000069.1, read as the reverse complement.
AAGGATTCGGCATGGAGCACCGCCCGGGTATTGCGGCGCGGATGTTCAAGGTTCTGGCGGACGCCAACGTCCCCGTGAAGCTGGTTACCACCAGCGAAACGAAAATCAGCTACTGCATCGACCGGAACGACCTGGATGCCGCCATCGAGGCGACGAAACAGGCTTTCGGCGTGTAACAAAGCGGGTCCAAACGGTTCAGCACCCCGATTTTTGCTTCGGGGTGCTTTTTTTGCGAGGTGCCATGTTGTCATATTACGAGTAATTGCTGGACCTGTCAGTGCCGGAATGCCTTGCAATATCGGGCTTTTTTGTGTTTGATTCGCTCAGACGGGATGGTCAGAATCGTCCGGGTCACAGTTCTTCGCGTGGCTTGGAGTTGCTAAATTAATATTTTGACTATTGACCGGAACACATGCAGCCCATATAATTGTGGGCGAGCTCAAGAACGATCGATCGGATACCTTTCTCACGCTTTTCAGGAGGGAAAATGAAACATATGCTCAAAAAGGGCCTTGCGTTGCTGATGACGCTGGCTATGCTCGCCAGCTTTGCCGCATGCGCAGCGCAGCAGCCCGCGGACGTCGAAGCGACTCCTTCGCCCGCACCCGCCACTCCTACCGGCAAGTATACCGACGGTACCTACACCGGCAGCGCCTACGGCATGAACGGCGAAGTTCCGGTCACCGTCGTCGTTGAAAACGGCATGATCGTCTCCGTCACGGTGGGCGAACACTCCGAAACCCCCGGCATCGGCACCGCTGCCGCCGAGCAGCTGCCCGAAGCGATCATCGCTGCCCAGAGCGCGGATGTGGACACCGTCTCCGGTGCTACCATCACCTCCAACGCGATTCTCAAGGCCGTTAAAATCGCGCTTGGCCTGGAAAAGGTCGAGGGCGGAGAAGTGTCCGGTGAAACCTCTGCGGACGTTATCGTCGTCGGCGCCGGCCTGGCCGGTCTCGTGGCTGCGTACCAGTCCGCAAGGCTGGGCGCCACCGTCATCCTGTTTGAACAGAGCGGTGCTGTGGGCGGTTCCAGCCGCTATGCCGGCGGTTACGTCAGCGGCGCGAACACCAAGCTCCAGAAGGCTGCCGGCATGGAAGACACCGCCGAGCTCGCCTATCAGGACATGATCAACATCGGCGGCGCGGGCAACTTCACCCCCGAGCTGGCCTGGATGCATGTGCAGCGTGCCGGCGAAATGGTGGACTGGATCGTGGACCATCTCGAAGTTCCGCTGAGCGAACCGGGATTCGGCGCCTACACGCCCACCAACGTTCCCCGCGTGTCTCAGACCGCCACCGGCGGCATTGAGTTTGCCAACGCCATGAAGGCAAAGATCGAAGAGTGCGTTGCCAACGGCTCCGTCACCCTGCTTCTGAACACCAAGGTGGATGAACTCACCAACGACGCTGCCGGCGCTGTGAACGGCGTTGTGGCGAACGGCGTGACCTACGAGGCGAAGAGCGTCATCCTCGCCACCGGCGGTTACGGCTACAACGAAGAATGGGTCAAGCGCTACAACTTCAAGAACTCCCGCTCTCAGGCTCCTGTCACGGCCATCGGTTCCGGTTACGACCTGGCCGAAGCCCAGGGCGCTTCCTTCAGCAACATGGAATACCTGCCCGCCTATCCCGGCGCGGTGGATACCAGCGAAGACACCTACTCCACGACTGTGCTCGCCAACGTCGGCGGCTGGTCCGGCGCCATCTGGGTGGATAAGCAGGGCAGCCGCATGGTGGACGAAGTGGACTTCACCGTCGCCGCCCGTCAGTCTGCCTGGGAGAACGCCGAGGACAACTATGTGTACATCCTGTTCACCAAGGACATGATGGACAGCGCCGAGGCTCCCCTGTTCAACGTGGACGCCACCAACGGCAACTGGGATCGCTTCAACGCGGAACTGGCTGAAGGCTACTGCGTGTTCTCCGGCTCCACCGTCGAAGAACTGGCCGCGAAGGCCGGCATCAGCGCCGAAGGTCTGACCGCCACTCTGACGCAGTACAATGCGGACGTCAAGGCCGGTAAGGATTCCGCGTTCGGCCGCACGAAGAACCTGATGGCGTTCGAAGGCGAAACCTTCTACGCCGTCCGCACCGTGCCCTACATCCTGCTCACCAAGGGCGGCGTGGACATCAACACCGCTGCGGAAGTGCTCCGCGCTGACGGCTCCAAGGTCGAGGGGCTGTATGCCTGCGGCGAGCTCATCGGCGGCGCCAACATCGGCGGCTTTGGCAGCATCGGCGGCCTGGCCCACTCCATCTGCTTCACCTGGGGCACCATCGCGGCTGAAACCGCGGTCTCCCGCGTGCTGGGAACCGAGGTTCATGTGGACACCTTCCGCGGTGTGACCAACGAAGTGCCCGCTGCGTAAGCGAACCAAAACAGAAGGGACGGATACTTTCCGTCCCTTTTTTCTATCCGAAGATGTTACGGCATTCGAGCGCAATCAAAAGTGATACGAAAACAGCCGGTCATCTGCCCGGCTGGTCTGTTTTTGATTCTAAACTGTTTACGATTGGAGCATCATGCGAAACTCCAGCGACTCGTACGAGCGATCGTTTTCGGCGTCGTACGAACCTTCCTGCTGAAACGCAAAGCCGAGGTTTGTGATGAACGCTTCGGAAGCCGCATTTACCTTGAAGCAGCAGGCCCACACGAAGCGAATGCCCTGCTTTTTCAGGTCTTCGAGGACAGTCTGCACCGCTTCCCTCATATAGCCGTTGCGACGGTGACGGGCAGAGATGGCGAAGCCGAGTTCCCTCGTGTCCTCGCGTTCCTCCTCGGAGTCCGGGTTGAGGGCGATGTAACCGATGCACTCGCCGGTATCCTTTTTGATGATGGCAAGGCGCTCGTCGAATCTGCCCCAGCGCTCCACGCGCTCCCTTGTTTCTTCCATGGTCGCCAGAGGGGGATACATGCCCACATAGCGCATGGCTTCGTCGTCACTGAACAGCGTGTGGGCACCGTCCACATCCGAAGGTTCAAAGTTCCTTAATATCAGTCTTTCCGACTCGAGTCTTTTCATTGTGTTACCTCTTTTTTGGTGGTCCGAAGGGACCTTTATCTTTACCAGAGGCAACGATACCGCTATCGTCCTGCGCCTGTAGTTTTGGTAAACACAATGCAAAAATTACAGCAGCCGCCCGCCGGTAAGGTCGATGCAGGCGCCGACGGCGAAGGCGGTTTTTTCGGATGCCAGCATCACGCACATCCAGCCCATGTCCTCCGGTTCGGCGATGCGCCCGATGGGGCTGCGGCGCTTGATAACCTCCATTTCCTTTGCCCATTCCTCGGGGTGCTCCTGTTCTTTTTTCTGGTGGAGCTGGTTTCGCACAAAACCGGGCATGATGCCGTTGACGTGAATACCGTATTTGGTGACTTCCGCCGCAAGGCTTTTCGTGAAGCCCATGTTCCCCGCCTTTGAGGTGACGTAATGCGTCTGCCCGGGAGAGGTGGAGGACATGCTGGCTTTGGACAGCACGTTGATGATGTGCGCGCCGCCGTAGCCGCGGTCAAGCACGTGGCGCACCATTTCGCGGGAGCAGAGGAACATGCTGGAGGTGTTGTTCCGCACCATGTACTCGTACTGCTCCAGGCTCATATCTTTGATTTCGACGGTGCGAAGGTCCACAAGGCCGGCGTTGTTCACCAGCACGTCCACGCTGCCGAACCGTTCAATGGCCTGCGAAAAGAGGGAGGACACGTCTTCTTCCACCGAAACGTCCGCTTTAATTGCCACCGCCTTGCCGGGCCCTTCTGCGGTCAGCTCCGCGGCGAAGGCTTCCGCCTGGGCAGCATCCGAACGGTAATTGACCACCACATTCGCGCATTCCAATGCAAACGCCCGGCAAATGCCGGAGCCGATCCCCTTGGAGCCGCCGGTGACGATGACGGTTTTCCCCTGTATGCCAAGATCCATGACTGCACCTTTCCGGTCACGTATTCCTTTGCATGAGCAAAGGCTATCTTTAATATAAGATTGGCGGCACAAACTGTCAAGAATCGGGAAACCGGTTTCAGCGAAAGGAAGGGCGCAATCAAAAGCCCCCGCGCGAACGGGGGCGGAAACAGCGAAAGAATCTATCAGGTCTGCCGGATGAACAGAATCGCGCAGATATCCCCGTGTTTGTCCGGATCGACGAATATGGCGGTGGTGCAGGTCCTGTGGAGTTGATCGTCCTCATCCGGGTAGGTCACTTCAAAGGCGGTGGTCTTTTCCCCGCGCTCGTGGATGAAGAACAGCGCCTCTTTGGAGAAGGCGGCGTAGAACTCCTCCTTGTTCTGCGGATAGAAGATGCTCCCAATCTGGTCCACCAGATACCCGTACAGCCCGGAATCGTGGGGGAAGCCCGACTCGTACTCGCAATCGATGATGTAGAAGGTGTTCTTGGTGAGGTTGACGAAGATGACCAGCGTGAAGTATGTGGCGATGGCGGTCAGAAGCTGGTCCAGTTCTTCAGAATCGAAGAAATCCGAGCGCGCGGAACGGTCCGGCCTGTTTCCGGTGAACCGGTAGTTCACCTGTTCCATTTCGGGGGAGTAGAAGGCGTAGTCGTTCTTGCCGTTGCGCTTGACGAAGTACAGCGCCTTGTCCGCCTTGCGGTAAAGGGACTCGAAGCTGTCCTCCCCCGTGCTGATGACCGCGCCGATGCTGGCGTGGAGCTGCACGTCCATGGTTTCGCCCAGGCGGATTCTCGCAAGCTTTTGAACGAGGGAGGAGAGGGAGCTGCGCAGCTTGGACTCGCTGCTCATGTTGCGCAAAAAGACCATGAACTCGTCTCCGCCCACCCGGCCGATAATGTCCGTGGAGCGGAAATGCTTTTTCAGCGTTTCGGCGACTTCTAGAATCGCCCTGTCTCCCTCGGCGTGGCCCAGTGTGTCGTTGATGAGCTTCAGGTTGTCAACGTCCAGAATCACCAGGGCGTCGGTCTGGTTGCTGTTCTGGGTAATGGAGAGGGAAATCACTTCTTCCGTGGCCGCCTTGTTAAAAAGGCCGGTCATCATATCCGTTATGGCGCAGAACTCAAGAAGCGCCTTTTCCCGCTTTTCGCGGTCGATGTTGGTCATCTTGCCGATCAGGCGGACGATTTTGCCCTGCCTGTCCGCAAAGGAGGAGAGCAGCACGGAAAACCAGACGTATTTATCGCTCTTGTCCATCAGCCGCAGTTCGCCGGAAACGCTCGTAGGCTTGGCCGCGGCTTCCTGCAGCATGCGGGTGAAGGCAGCGCGTTCGTTGGGGTGAATGCGCTCGACGGGAAGCACATTGTCCAGGTCGGGGAGCTGGCCCAGCAGGCTTTCGAAATTTTCGCTGGCTTCGACGGTCCCATCCGAATAGTTGATGTCGAACACGATTACGTCCGAACTCAGCGCCAGCAGCCTGTACCGCTCTTCGGAAACCTCCAGCCGCTGCCGGTCCGCTTCCAGCCGTTCCCATTCCTTGAAAAACATGGAGCGGTTGCGAATGAGCACATAAACGAGGAAAATGCAGACGACAACGGCGACCCCCAGCGCAATCGATACAAAGTCCGCTCCAACGCTCTGCAAGTCTGCCGGATAAATCGCGGAACCGCCCTGGGCGGACGCGGTCTGCGAAGCGACGGAAAGCTCACGCTGGGGTTCATACCGGGCTTCCTGACGGGATGCGTGCGTTTCAGCAGACGAAACAGCGCCCCGGTCTTTCAGAGACAGAGGGGCAAGAAGCCATACGGATGTTAAAATTGCAAGGAACAAGCCTGCTGCCAGGATACCGACCCAGAATGATCGATCACGGGGAGGTCTTTTGTCTTTGACCATGAACCGACCTCGTTTCAATATTGCTTTGTTAGACGGAAAGGCAAAATACGCCAGTAATGGGTACAAATATTTTACTACTTAAAAATATTGGATGCAATGCCTCTGCTGCGTCAGTTTTCGAACAGTTTGTGCATAAAATGAACATGCCCCGCCGCTTTCGAGCGGCGGGGCTTGCTGCAATCTAAGAATCAGCTTCTTGCAAGATAGGTGTCGATAAACACGTCGATCTCGCCGTCCATCACGGCGTTGATGTTGCCCACTTCAACGCCCGTTCTGTGGTCCTTGACCAGCGTGTAGGGCTGGAACACATAGGAGCGGATCTGGCTGCCCCATTCGATGCGCTTCATCTCGCCCTTCAGGGCCGCCATTTTTTCCATTTCCTCGCGCTCTTTCATTTCCGCCAGCTTGCCGCGCAGCATCTGCATCGCGGTTTCCTTGTTCTGAAGCTGGCTGCGCTCGTTCTGGCACTGCACCACGATGCCCGTGGGAATGTGGGTGATGCGGATGGCGGAGGAGGTCTTGTTCACGTGCTGACCGCCGGCGCCGGAAGCGCGGTAGGTGTCGATGCGAAGGTCGTCCATGTTGATGACGATGCCCTCGTCGTCCTCAAGAACGGGGGTAACGTCCAGCGAAACGAAGGAGGTGTGCCTGCGCCCGGCGGAATCAAAGGGGGAAATGCGCACCAAACGGTGCACGCCCGCTTCCGCCTTGAGGTAGCCGTAGGCGTTTTCGCCCTCCACCTCGAAGGTGACGGACTTGATGCCCGCCTCGTCGCCGTCCAGAAGGTCCAGCACACGCACGGTCCAGCCCTGGTTTTCGCAGTAGCGGGTGTACATGCGGTACAGCATTTCCACCCAGTCCTGGGCTTCGGTGCCGCCGGCTCCCGCGTGCAGCGATAATATGGCGTTCTGGGAATCGTGGGGGCCCTTCAAAAGCAGTTCCAGGCGGAGCTTTTCCACCTCGGCGTCCAGCTTTTTCACCTCGGAAATGACCTCGTCCAGCAAAGAGAGGTCCTCTTCCTCCAAGGCGAGTTCGATCAGGGTGTAAATGTCCTCTCCCCGCGCCTTCAGGGAAGCGAGCTTGTTGATCTTGCCTTCAACCTGCTTGGCTTTGCGGCTCACGGCGTTCGCTTCGTCCACATTGTTCCAGAAGTCCGGGGCGTTCATCTTTTCATGGTAGTCCGCAAGCTCTGCCTTCAGCTTGGGCAGGTCAAAGGGACTCACCTGCCTCTTTGAGATTATCCATGATGACGTTGAGCTTCTGCTTCTGCTCTTCGAACCTGATCATCCAACTATCACATCCTTTATCTGAATTTTCGTTGCTTACTCCGCGTTTTTGCCGCAGCAGTTCTTGTACTTCTTGCCGCTGCCGCAGGGGCAGGGGTCGTTCCTGCCGGCCTTCTTTTCCACGCGCACGGGCTGCAGGGTTTCCTGGTTCTGGCGATTGGTGGACTGCTCCTGCATCGGGGACTTTTGCACGTTCGTCGCGGCTGCGGCGGGCCGGCTGGGCGACGCCGTGGCCTGACGGGCGGTGCCGGTTTTTGCCTTTCGCTCGGTGGGCACGCCCCGAACGGAAATGTGGAACAATGCGGCGAGCATGGTCTCGTTGATGGAGGCGACCATTTCCTCGAACATGTCGTATCCGGCGATGGCGTACTCCTTGGCGGGGTCGCGGTTGCCGTAGGCCTGCAGGGAAATGCCGTCCCTCAGGCGGTCCATGGCGTCGATATGCTCGATCCAGTGGGTGTCCACCACGCGGAGAAGCACTTCGCGCTCAGCGTCCCGCATGGAAAGGCCGAAGGAGGCGAGTTCCTTCTCGCGGTTTTCGTACTCCTCGCGGGCGCGGTTCAACAGTTCTTCGGTCAGCTGTTCCCTGTTCAGCGCCCTTCGCTGCTCTTTGGTCAGCCCCGCCCAGGGATTTTCGCCCTGCTTGAAGAAGAAGCGGGACAGATGCGTCGCCATGGCGGCGAGGTCCCATTCCTCGGGGTCTGCGGATTCGGGGCAGTAGGTGTTCACCGCGTCGGTGACGAGTTCTTCGATGAGGGAGCGGATGCTGTCCGAAATGTCTTCGCCCAGCAGCACCCTGCGGCGCTGGCCGTAGATGACCTCGCGCTGCTTGTTCATCACGTCGTCAAACTGCAGCACGTTTTTACGGGCGTTGTAGTGCATCAGCTCGATGCGTTTCTGGGCGGACTCAATCTGGCGGGTCAGAAGGCCCATTTCCATCGGCTCGTCCGCCGCGCTTTTGCCCGCGATTTTCGAAGCGAGGGCCTT
>JBMNTW010000068.1:0-8302 GCA_050945935.1 Christensenellales bacterium | reverse complement strand
CCCCATTGCCGGACGCCCAAAGGAAAAATTCCCCCGACGCACGAAATATTATACAAAGCATTCATTGGAATTGCAATACAGATTGATAATAATTTCATAATTCCTTCGGTTTTCCGGCAAAAATACGCCGCATTTCTTCGGAAAATGAGAGAAAAGAAAACCGATACTGCAGGATGCGCCTTTTTTGGCGCAAACGGGGCGGGTGTGTGCGCGGCGGAACAGTGCTGTTATAAAAATACAGGGAACGGTTTTGGGGGCGGGTTCGTATCAAGGGCAGACGGGGCGCTAAACCAGCGTCATCAAAACCAAATCGAAAGGGAACAACAAACGAAATGAAGAAACTTTTGTCCGTCGTTCTGGCCTTCGGGCTTGTACTTGGCTTTTCCGCCTGCGCCGCGGGCGGCGAAAGCGCCGGATCCTCCAAAGGGGACGGCATGACCCTGCCTGAAATCATGGAAGAAATCCTGAAGGACGTGGGCGAGCTGCCCGAACTGGAAAACTTTGAACTCGGCGCCGATCAGTGGGAGTACAACGCCTTCATCACCCCCGCCGAAGGCATGGAAGGCTACGCCTCCAACGCCATGATGTCTCCCGTGGCGCACTCCGTGGTGCTGGTGCGCGTGCCGGAAGGCGCGGACGCGGAAAAGGTCGCCGCTGATATCGAAAAGAACGCCAACCCCAACAAGTGGATCTGCGTGTCTGCGGACCAGAAGATCGTCAGAAGGCACGGCAACACCATTCTGCTGGTCATGTCCTTCGACGAGCTGGCAGAACCCATCGCCAACAACTTCGACAATCTGTTCAAGTAAACACCAACGCTTCCGGACCCTCCGCACCCATGGCGGTGCGGGGGGCGTTTTATGAGGTAGACCATGCTGTTTTCCAGCGCATCGTTCATTTATCTGTTCCTGCCCGCGGTGCTTCTTTGCTATTACGCCGCGCCGAAACAGTGGAAAAACGGCGTTTTGCTGTTTTTCAGCCTGCTGTTTTACTTTTTCGGCGAACGGGCGTACACGATGCTGCTGGTCATATCCTCTGTCAGCGACTATCTGCACAGCCTGTTCATCGAAAGCCACCGGGGCAAAAGAGCGGCGAAAATCGCGCTGGTTTCCTCCATCGCCGTCAACCTCGCACTTTTGGGGTTTTTCAAATATGCGGACTTTTTCGTCGCCACGGCGAACGCGGTATTCGGCGCGAATTTCCCCCTGCCCGGCGTTCGGCTGCCCATCGGCATCAGCTTTTTTACCTTCCAGACCATGAGTTACACCATCGACGTGTACCGTGGAAACGTCAGGGCGGAGAAAAATCTGACGACATTTGCCGCCTACGTCTGCCTCTTTCCCCAGCTGATCGCCGGCCCCATCGTGCGGTATACCGACGTGGCAAGGGAACTGCAGGAGCGCAGCATGACCCTTTCCACCGCCGCGGAGGGCATGCGCCGCTTCGCCTTTGGCCTTGGGAAGAAGGTGCTGCTTGCCAACGCCTTCGGCGAGCTGTGCGAGGCGTTTTTGACGAGCGGCGAAAAAAGCACGCTGTTTTACTGGGTGTTCGTGTTCGCTTATATGCTTCAAATCTACTTCGACTTTTCGGGGTATTCGGACATGGCGATCGGCCTTGGCAGGATGTTCGGCTTCCACTTCCCGGAAAACTTCGATTACCCCTTTATCTCCCGTTCCATTGCCGAGTTCTGGCGCAGGTGGCACATGACGCTGGGCGGATGGTTCCGGGATTATGTGTACATCCCCCTGGGCGGAAACCGTGTTTCCACAACAAAATGGCTCAGGAACATCTTCGTGGTGTGGCTGCTCACGGGGCTCTGGCACGGGGCGAGCTGGAACTTCGCCCTCTGGGGGTTGTATTTCGGCGTGTTCCTTGCTTTGGAAAAGCTGCTGCTGAAAAAGCGGCTGGACCGCGCGCCGAACACAGTGCGTCACGCCTATGTGCTGTTTTTCGTGGCGGTGAGCTTCGCGTTATTCGCTTCAGAGGACGCAGGCGGGCTGATTCCCATGCTTTCGGGGCTGTTCGGCATGAGCGGACTGCCGGCGTTCACCTTTGAAACGGGCTATTACCTCAAAAGCTACGCCGTTTTGATTCTCGTCGGCGCCGTCGGCAGCACGCCCTTGCCCAAAAAAGCGTGGGAGTGGCTGAAAGTTTCGCCCCTTGCGGTATGGCTGGAACCGGTTGCCGTGGCGGCGCTGATGATCGCCTGCACCGCCGCGCTGGTGGACGGCTCCTTCAACCCCTTTTTGTACTTCAGATTCTAGGGAGGGACGGGCTTGGAAAAGGCAAAAAACATCGCCATCATCGCCGTGTTTCTGGCGTTTGTGTTCGGCCTGGCGTTTTTGGGCGCGATTCTTCCCGATGCGGCGGTTTCCCGCGCGGAACGGCGCAAGCTCGCCCAAAAACCCGCTCTTTCCGCCGAATCGGTGCTGGACGGCTCCTTCATGGACAAACTGGAGGAGTACCTTCTCGACCAGTTCCCCGCAAGGGACGCGTGGCGCACCGTGAAGGCGGCGCTGCGCTTCGGGCTGTTTTGCCAGATGGACAACAACGGCGTTTACCTCGCGGAGGACTCGGTGTTCAAGCTGGAATACCCGCTGAAGGAGGATCAGGTGCGCTTCGCGGCGAAGAAAATCGCCGAAGTGTACGAAAAATACCTTTCGGGCATGAAGGTGTACTGGTCCGTGGTGCCGGACAAGAACTTTTTTGAGGCGGAAAAAAGCGGGCACATGGCGCTGGATTACGACCGCCTGATGGAACTGATGCAGGAAGGCGTTCCGCAGGGGCTGAACTATGTGGACCTTTTTGACACATTGACCATCGACGATTATTTCCGTACCGACGCCCACTGGCGGCAGGACCGCATTCTGAAAGTCGCGAAAAAGCTTGCGCAAGCGATGGGGGCGGAGGGCGTGCCGGATGAGGACGCGTTCACCGACCGGGTACTTTCGCCTTTTTACGGCGGGTACTGGGGGCAGAGCGCGCTGCACGTTGCGCCGGACGCGCTTGTGTACCTTGAAAGCGATTACACAAAACACGCCAAGGTGCAGAGCGCCGACAAGCCGGGGCAGACCCTGCCCGTTTACACGCTGGACCGTTTTTTGGGCATGGACGGCTACGACGTTTTTGTGGACGGCGCGGCGACCATCGTCACCATCACCTGCGAAAACGCAGAAACGGACAGGGAGCTGATTATCTTCCGGGACTCCTTCGCCAGCAGCCTCGCGCCGCTGATGCTGGGGGCGTATTCAAAAATCACGCTGGTGGACCTGCGGTACGTCAAGACCGACCTTGTGGAGCGGTATGTGGATTTTTCCAGTCAGGACGTGCTGTTCCTGTACAGCGTGGCAATTCTCAACAGCGGGTCGATTCTGAAATAGCAAGAGCATAAAAAGAGCCGAAGGTCAGACCTTCGGCTTTTTTGCGCACAGAAAACGCGCTGTCTCGCCCCATCCAATCAAAAACCCCGTCCAGATTTGCTTGAACGGGGTTTTTGCGTCAGTTCTTTTCCGCTTCCAGCACTTTTTTCAGGTACTGGCCGGTGAAGCTTCCCTCCACCTGTGCCACTTCCTCGGGCGTGCCGGTGGCGATGATCTCGCCGCCCCGGTCGCCGCCCTCGGGGCCGAGGTCGATCACATAGTCCGCGGTCTTGATCACGTCCAGATTGTGCTCGATGACCAGCACCGTGTTGCCGTTGCTGGCAAGCCTTTGCAGAATGTCAATCAAACGGGAAACGTCGTACATATGCAGGCCGGTGGTGGGCTCGTCCAGAATGTACAGCGTGCGGTCCGTGGGCCTTCTGGAAAGCTCCGTGGCCAGTTTCACGCGCTGGGCCTCGCCGCCGGACAGGGTGGTGGAGGGCTGCCCCAGCCGGATGTAGGACAATCCCACGTCCATCAGCGTGGCGAGCTTGCGCTCGATGCGGGGCAGGGCGCTGAAGAAGTCATAGGCTTCCTCGACGGTCATGTCCAGAACGTCCGCAATGGTCTTGCCCTTGTAATGCACTTCCAGCGTCTCGCGGTTATAGCGCTTGCCGCCGCAGGTTTCGCAGGGGACGTACACGTCCGGCAGGAAGTGCATCTCGATTTTCTTGATGCCGTCGCCCTTGCAGGCTTCGCACCTGCCGCCCTTGACGTTGAAGCTGAACCTGCCGTTGGTGAAGCCCTTCGCCTTCGCCTCCGGCGTCATGGCGAACACCTCGCGAATCAGGTCGAACACGCCGGTGTAGGTGGCGGGGTTGGAACGGGGCGTGCGCCCGATGGGGGACTGGTCAATGTCGATCACCTTGTCTAAGTGCTCGATGCCTTCGATGGCGTCGTACTCCGCCGGACGGGTCTTGGCGCGGTTCAAATCGCGAAGCAGGGTCTTTTTCACGATTTCGTTCACCAGACTGCTCTTGCCCGAACCCGAAACGCCGGTGATGCACACAAACACCCCCAGCGGGAAGGATACGGTGATGTTTTTGAGGTTGTTCGCCCTAGCGCCTTTCACGGTGAGCATCCGGTCGGAAACGGGGCGCCGCGCTTTGGGAACCTCGATCTTCAGCTCGCCGCTTAAATACTTGCCGGTGATGGAGCGCTCGCAGGCGATGAGGTCTTCCACACGCCCTTGCGCCACCAGTTCGCCGCCATGCGCTCCTGCCATGGGGCCGATGTCCACAATATGGTCGGCTTCGCGGATGGTTTCCTCGTCATGCTCGACGACGATGAGGGTGTTGCCCAAATCCCTGAGGTGCTTCAAAGTGGCGAGCAGGCGTGAATTGTCCCTCTGGTGCAGGCCGATGGAGGGCTCGTCCAGTATGTACAGCACGCCCATCAGCCCCGAGCCGATCTGGGTGGCGAGGCGGATGCGCTGGGCTTCGCCGCCGGACAGGGTGGAAGCGCCGCGCGAAAGGGTCAGATAATCCAGCCCCACGTCGCACAAAAAGCCGAGCCGGGCGTCAATCTCCCTTAAAATATTGTCCGCGATGGCGTGCTCCGTTTCGGTGAGCCGCAGGTTCTTGAAGAACTCCCTGGCGTGCAGCACCGACATGTCGGACACCTGCGCAATGGAAAGCCCCCCGACGGTGACGGCGAGAACCGTCTTTTTCAGCCTCTGCCCGTGGCAGTCCGGGCAGGGCGTGTGGGACATGTAGCTCTCGATTTCCGCCTTCATATAGTCCGACTGGGTCTCTTTGTAGCGGCGCTCCAGGTTGTTGACGATGCCCTCGAAGGCGTTGTACATGGTGCCGCTGCCGTAGTCCCGCTCGAAGTTGAGCTTGAGCTTTTCGTCGCCGGTGCCGTAGAGCAGAATGTCGATGACGGACTTCGGCAGCTGCTCCACCGGAACGTCCAGCGAAAACCCGTATTTTTCAGACAGCGCGTTTAAATACATGTTGGCGATGGAGCCGCCGTACTTCTCCGCCGCGCTGTACCATCCCGTGACGCGGACCGCCCCCTGGTTCAAGGTAAGGGTCTTGTCCGGAATAATCAAATCGGGGTCGATCTTCATCAAGGTGCCAAGGCCGGTGCAGGTGGGGCAGGCGCCAAACGGGTTGTTGAAGGAGAACATCCTCGGCGTCAGCTCTTCCATGCTGATGTTGCAGTCCGGGCAGGCGTAGTTCTGGGAGAAGGTGGTCTCCTCCCCGTCCGCGTCGGCGATGACCAGCCCGTCCGAAAGCTCCATGGCGGTTTCCAATGAGCCCGCCAGGCGGCTTCGGATGCCGTCGCGCACAATCAGACGGTCCACGACCACGTCGATGCTGTGCTTGAACTTCTTGTCCAGCGCGGGGACTTCGGAAACGTCGTACACCGTGCCGTCCACCCGCACACGCACAAAGCCGCGCTTGGCAACGCTTTCCAGCACTTTCTGGTGCTCGCCTTTCTTGCGGCGCACCAAAGGCGAAAGCAGGGTGAGCCGCGTGCCTTCGGGGTGCTTCAAAATCGTGTCCACCATCTGGTCCACGCTCTGGCGGGTGATGGCCTTGCCGCAGCTGGGGCAGTGGGGCAGGCCGATGTTCGCATACAGCAGACGCAGATAGTCGTGAATCTCCGTCACCGTGCCCACGGTGGAACGGGGGTTGTGGCTGGTGGTTTTCTGGTCGATGGAAATGGCGGGGGAGAGGCCCTCAATGGCGTCTACGTCCGGCTTGTTCATCTGGCCGAGGAACATGCGCGCGTAGCTAGAAAGGGATTCCACATAGCGCCGCTGTCCTTCGGCGTAAATCGTGTCAAAGGCGAGGGAGGTTTTGCCCGAACCCGACAGCCCGGTGAACACCACCAGCTTGTCCCTGGGGATGGTGAGGTTCAGGGACTTGAGGTTGTTCTCCCTGGCGCCCCTGACGGTTAAGCAGTTATTGCACATGGTTCCTCTTTGATGTGAAGTTTGGGTTTACGCTATCTCTTGGCGGTCTTGCGGCTGCGCTCGCGGGCCGGGCGCTTGTAGCCCGCGGCGCCCGGCTTCTTTTCCGGCTGCCTGCCGGGGGCTTCGCCGCGCAGGGCAAACAGCTCGTCCCTGAGTTTTGCGGCGGTTTCGAAATCCAGCTCGGCGGCAGCGGCGCGCATCTGCTCTTCGATGATGGCGGCCTTCGCTGCGCGCTCTTCTTCGGGCATCTCGTCTTTGACGTCTTTTTTGCTGGTGACTTCGATGACGTCCCGCACGCTCTTGATGACGGTCTGGGGCACGATGCCGTGCTTTTCGTTGTACTGCATCTGGAGCTTGCGGCGGCGCTCGGTCTCGTCCATGGCGGTGCGCATGGAGTCGGTAATCGTGTCGGCGTACATGATGACCTTGCTGGCGGCGTTTCGCGCGGCGCGGCCGATGGTCTGGATCAGGGACGTGGCGGAGCGCAAAAAACCTTCCTTGTCCGCGTCCAGAATCGCCACAAGGGCGACTTCCGGCAAATCCAGACCTTCTCTCAGCAGGTTGATGCCCACCAGAACGTCAAACTCGCCCAGGCGCAGGTCGCGTATGATCTCCATGCGCTCGATGGTCTCGATTTCAGAGTGCATGTACCGCACCCGAACGCCCATGGACTCAAAATACTCCGTCAGCTGTTCCGCCATGCGCTTGGTCAGCGTGGTGACCAGCGTGCGGAAGCCCTTTTCGGTGGTGGCGCGGATTTCGCCCAGCAGGTCTTCCACCTGCCCCTTGACGGGGCGCACCTGCACCTCCGGGTCCACAAGGCCGGTGGGGCGGATGATCTGCTCCACAATTTCGCCGCCGGTCTGCTCCAGCTCGTAATCCCCCGGCGTGGCGGAAACGAAGATGCGCTGGCCGATGCGGTTCAAAAATTCGTCGAACTTCAAGGGTCTGTTGTCAAACGCGGCGGGCAGGCGGAAGCCGTAGTCCACCAGCGTCTGTTTTCTGGAACGGTCGCCGGCGTACATGCCCCGCACCTGGGGGAGCGTGACGTGGGACTCGTCCACAAAGAGCAGGAACTGGTCCGGAAAGTAGTCCAAAAGCGTATACGGCGGCTCGCCGGGGCTTCTGCCGTCAAAGTAACGGGAATAGTTCTCAATGCCGGAGCAGTAGCCGATTTCCCGCATCATCTCAAGGTCGTAGGTGACGCGCTGGCGAAGCCGCTGTTCCTCCACCAGCTTTTTTTCGGCAAGCAGCTCGTCGCACCGGATTTCAAGATCCCGCTCGATGAGCTTTAAGGCAGGCTCCATCTTCTCGCGGCTGGTGGCGTAGTGGCTGGCGGGGAAAATCGCGGCGTGGTTCAAGCTGGATAGCACCGCGCCGGTGACGGAGGAGACTTCGCTGATGCGGTCGATCTCGTCTCCGAAAAACTCCACGCGTATCGCCGTGTTCTGCGCGTTGGAAGGGAGGATTTCCAAAACGTCCCCCCGCACGCGGAAGGTGCCGCGCACAAGGTCAAAGTCGTTGCGCTCGTACTGAATATCCACCAGTTTCCGGATGACCTCGTCCCGGTCGATGCGCATGCCGGGGCGCAGCGAGATGGAAAGCTTGAGGTATTCCTCCGGGTCGCCCAGGCCGTAAATGCAGCTGACAGAGGCGACGATGATCACGTCCTTCCGCTCGTTCAGCGCGCAGGTGGCGCTGTGGCGCAGTTTGTCGATCTCGTCGTTCACGGTGGCGACCTTTTCGATAAAAGCGTCCGACGAGGGGATGTAAGCCTCCGGCTGGTAAAAATCGTAATACGAAACGAAGTACTCCACCGCCGAGTCCGGGAAGAACGCCTTGAACTCGTTGCAAAGCTGGGCGGCGAGCGTTTTGTTGTGGGCGAGCACCAGCGTGGGCAGCTGCACCCGCTCGATGACGTTGGCCATCGTAAACGTCTTGCCCGAACCGGTAACGCCCA
>JBMNTW010000067.1:0-8332 GCA_050945935.1 Christensenellales bacterium | reverse complement strand
CAGGGAAAGCTTCGCCGGAGCGGCGGGAGCAGCAGATCCTCCGGAAGCCGGCTGTGCCGCTGCCTTCTTTTTCCAGAACTGCCAGTCCATCATCTGAGTGCCGCCCATCGGCGCGGAAACCGCCACCGCGGCCCCCGTTACGGCGCCCTGCTGGGCGGTGTGCACCAGTTCGTGGGCGGCGACGGCGGGGTCGAACCCTCCGGGCCCGAAATAAACGTCATTCCCGGCGGTGAAGGCCCTGGCGCCCATGCCGGCGGCTTTGGACTCGGCCTCGCCGCCGATGTGCAGACGCACACCGGAAAAATCCGCGCCCAGCTTTTTGCCAAGTTCCGCCTTCACGCCTTCCGGCGTCGTCGCGCTCACGCCGGAAGACAGCTTTTCGGCTTCACTTTCGGCGGACGCGATTTGCGCCTGGGGCCGGGGAGTGACCGGCAGCCGCGCGCGCAGGCGCTCCGAAAGATCCGAACCCGCTTCCCCGCCGTTGAAAGCATCCAGGCGGCTGCTGTTCGGAACGCTCCGGGTAGGCGGCGCCGATTTCGGAGATTCCGACGGGGCTGAATGCCTGATGGCCCTTTTGTAGGTATGCTGATCCAACTCCGAAACCCTCCATTCCATGAATTGCGATGTGGAACGCACAATCGGCGCGAAAGGGGCGCCTATGCGAAAACGCCGCGATCAGCGCCGGCATTGTCAGCGCGAAGTTCTGCGGCAGTCCCTGTCACATGTTTCGGTCGATGGTTTAATTATAGTATACATATTTGAAAAACGGGGCGCATTTTAGTGCATTTTGACCACGTCTGCGTTGATTTTGTTGAAATTTAAATTCCTGTAACTTATGATTCGAACAGAAACTGGGATTGACTTCAGCGGAAGGTGGCGGTCATGAGGATTGCCGTGTGCGATGGCTGCTCCGCCACCGCGGAGCAGCTCTGCGGATGGATCAAGCAATACTGTGCCCTGTACCAGCTGCCGCTGATTATCAACAGCTTCGCTTCGCCGGAACTGTTCGCAGCCTGTGACAGCGCGTTCGACATTGCCTTTCTTGGCTTCGGCGGCGGCGCGGGCTTCCTGGCTGCCCGGGCTTTACGGGAAAGGGACAGTCGGTGCAGGATCATCCTGATTGACGACACGCCGGAATACGCCATCCGCAGCGTGCGCATCCACTGCGCGGCATTCCTTCTCCGGCCGGTGCAGTTTCGGGACGTGGTCAAGGGCATGCAGCTCGCCATCGGAGGAGGGGGACCGTGAAGCGCGTCAGGATCAGGAAAAAAGAGCCGGACGCACCCGTTCCGGCCAGGCAGGCCGAACAGGCCGCCCGCCGCCAGCTCCTCTGGGCCGCAGGCGCGGAGCAGTTCAAAAACAAAGACCCTGTTTCCTACGTTACCGAAAGCTTCCGGCAGACCTTTGACGCCACCTTGCGAAAAAACGCGGGCGGCGAGCCAATGAAGGATACCGCCGAAGGAAGCAATGCTCCGGCACAGGAGCGCGAAAAGGGCGAGTACCCCGATCCCACGTCTACGCAATCGTTTTATGAAAGAAGAACCCAACAGGAACAGGACCTTTTAAGAAGGTTTTCCGAAACCGCACTGGAGCGGGGAAACCTTTCCGGCGCGGTGCTGCGGGGGTCCGGGCGGATGATGCTGTTCTCCTGTTTGAAAAAGGCGGCGGGGCAGTCGGAACCGGTCCGCTGGCAGCAGAGGAAGCTGTTTGAAAAGGCGTCCAAGGCAAAAAACGTGCCCGGCCACGGGTCGGACAAGGCGGTCTTCAACCAGGGATTCGCGGAAAGCGCCGTCGCGCTGGTGGTGGACGCATTGAAGGACGCCCGGCGCACGGTGGAAACCATGACCGATCTTGCCTCAGGCAAAGCCGTCGGAACGTCCGGCACGATGACCCTGCGCAGAATGTATCCTTTTTTAGACGATACCCGTGAACGCGCGCTGCTTCGTGAATACAGGGAGCGTCTGCGCTCGATGGACGGTTCCGACCCGTCCCGCTCCATTCTGGTGAACGCGGCAGGCCGCACAGAAGCGCTGATTGCCAAAAAGGCGCAGATGAAGCAGGAGTTCATCAACAAGCTCCGCTTTTTGTCCGACCGGGCGAACGAAGCCCTGTCCGAATGGGAACAGCCTGCGTTCGTGTTTGAACTGTACACGGCGGTCAATCAGGCGATGGCCCCCGAGCCGCCGGAGGACGGAGAAGGCGATGGACCAGCAGAACCACCAGCAAGTCCGCAGGGAGACGGACAAGCCCCAGAAGGAGCAGGAGCTCCACCGGAGCCGAAGCCCCGAACGTGAGCTTTCGGCAGACGCCGCCAGGGCAATTCGACTGGGAGCGCCGGTATGGGAGCTTTCCCCCAAGGTTTTAACCCAACTTGCTGGAAAAATCGGCAACAGCGCGATGATCGCGCTGAGCGAACGGGGCGCGAAAACGCCGGACACGGCAGAATTCATTCCCCCGCCCTTTGAACCGAAAACCGTTCCAGCGGAAGTGCCGACGCTCAACTGCCAAACGGTGGACCCTTCGGGGCTTACCGCCCACACTCCGGTAACGGCAGGGTTTGACGCCGCAGGGCTACGGTCTTAAAGGGCGATTGAACCCGAAAGGGAATCCATATGAAGCGCTATGATTTTAGTCAGCCCTTAAACGCCGATGCGGAACTGGAAGACCTTTTAAAGCAAAGTGGCGTGGACTACCGGAAAACGGGCGGCAGGTTCAGCTTCCTGTTTTCCAATAAAGGCTGCAAATGGCAGACCGTTTGCGACTGCGTCGGGGAAAGAGTGCTGATTTACGGCATCCACCCCACGCCGGTAAGGGATGAAGCCAGTGCCCTTGCCGCCTGCTCGGAAATCAACCGCAAGGCGGTGGCGGGCGGGTGCTTCCTTTCGGAAGGAAGGCTGATTTTTCGAACGAGCGCGGAGCTTTTTGAGCCCTGCGCCGCGGCAGAGGCGCTCACAAGGGCTTTGGAGTACAACGCCGCCGTCATGAGCGCGTTCTGGGAGACGATGGCGCAAGGCGCCGCAGGCTCCCATCAACACAGTCCATTCACGCGGGAACCGCGTTTTGGTGATAAGCGTAAATCCAACTGATTGAAACTCGGAAAGGAGGGATGTTTCTCGCGCCGGCTTGCTTTGCCGGCGTGCGGAACGGCAACATGGCAGAGTATTTGTCCCCGGGAGTATACGTAGAGGAGTACGACTCCGGCGCAACGCCCATGCAGGGCGTCAGCACCAGTACGGCGGGCTTTGTGGGTCTCGCCGAACGTGGCCCCGTCGTCGGTCAGCCGCAGCTGGTCACCAGCTTTGCGGATTACAGGAGGATGTACGGGGGTTATCTCAGCGAGACCGGTTACGGAGACGCCCGCTTCCTTCCCTATGCGGTGGAGCAGTTCTTCGCGAACGGCGGGTCCCGCGCCTACATCATGCGGGCCGTGCCCGCGGACGCCAAGGTCGCGTCTTTGACCACCGGCGTTCTGAAGATCTCCGCCGCCAGCCCCGGCGACTGGGCGGAGAACATGCGCGTCGTTCTCTCTGCCGCCTCCAAGGCGAAAACCCAGGTGCTGGCGGTCAACGGAGCGGACCTTACCCTGAAGAACGCCGACGGCTTCAACCCCGGAGACGTCGTGGAACTGTTCGACGGGAAGAACACCGCCTACGCCACCATCAAGAGCGCGCTGGATAAGATCATTACCCTGGATGCGCCCTGCACCCTGGACGTGGCGGACACCAAGGTGGGAACGCCCAAGTACATCAGGACCTGTGAAATTTCCATCACTGCCAAGCTGGACGATCTGGTGGAAAGCTTCGAAAACCTCTCCCTGAAGCCCGGCGCTTTGAACAACGCCGTCGTCAGGACCGCCAAGTCCGACCTCATCACGGTGGAAGTGCTGGACGTCAAGGCCCCCGCCGCCCCCGTGCCCGCCAAGAAGGAAGGCAAGGATGGCGAAGGCAAGGAAGCGGCTCCCGCTCCCGAAGCCAAGCACGCCACCATCGTTCCCTTTGAGCTTTGCGGCGGCAAGGGCAGCGATGAAATGGTGCTGGCCCTCACCGGCGGCAGCAACGGTTCCGTGCTGAATGTCACGCCCGACGCCTACATCGGTAAGGACGGCGGCCCCGGCAAGCGCACCGGTCTGCAGGCGTTCCTTGAGAACAGCAACGTCTCCATCATGGCCATCCCCGGCGTGACCGCGCCCGAGGTGCAGGCATCGCTCATCGGCTTCTGCGAGAACAAGAAGAGCTGCTTCGCCATTCTGGACGTGCCGCTCAAACTGAAGAAGACCAACGACGTGGCGGCCTTCCGCGACATGTACGATTCCACTTACGCGGCGATGTACCATCCGTGGCTGGAGTTCTACGATGCGGGCGCCAAGCGCTCCGCCTACTTCCCGCCGTCTGGCGCCATGGCCGGCATCTACGCCAGGACGGACACCGAGCGTGGCGTGCACAAAGCCCCCGCCAACGAAGTGGTCCGCGGCTGCACCGGTTTGTCCTGCGCTTACAACGAAGGCGAGCAGGACATTCTGAACCCCATCGGCGTGAACCTGATTCGCGCGTTCACCGGCCGCGGCATCCGCGTCTGGGGCGCCCGCACCATCAGCTCCAACGGGCTGTGGAAGTATCTGAACGTGCGCCGTCTCTTCATCTTCGTGGAAGAGTCCATCAAGAACAACACCAACTGGGTGGTCTTCGAGCCCAACAGCGCCACGCTGTGGAGCCGCGTAACCCGCACCATCGAGACCTTCCTGGCCACCTGCTGGCGGGACGGTGCCCTGGCCGGATCCAGCCCCTCTGAAGCCTTCTTCGTGGAATGCGGACCCACCACCATGACCCAGGACGACATCGACAACGGCCGCCTAATCTGCAAGATCGGCATCGCCCCGGTGAAGCCTGCTGAATTTGTGATCTTCCGCATCACGCAGAAGACCGCTTCCGAATGATCTAGCGTCAGTACTTGATGCGGAAAGGAAAGACGTAAATGGCTATCAACTATCCATACAGAGTATTCCGGTATCAGGTCGAGATCGACGGGATCAGCCGCGCTGGGTTCTCCGAAGTATCCGGCATGAGCCTCTCCACCGACGCGGTGGAGTACCGCGAAGGCGACGATCTGCGCAACACGCCGAGAAAGCTCGCCGGCCTGACCAAGTTTGGCAACGTGACGCTGCGCTGGGGCGTGACGGACGACTCCGACTTCCTTGAGTGGATCCACTCGGTGGCGCCCACCAACACCGCGCCGCCCACCGGCATCGTACGTCACAATGTGACCATCACGTTAATCGACGATGCGGGCAACCCCGGCCCCTCCTGGAACCTGATCAACGCCTGGCCGGTGGGATACACCGTGCCCGACCTCAACGGTCTTGGCAGCGAGGTCGCCATCCAGTCTCTGGAACTGTGCCACGAGGGTCTTGAACACACCCCCGGCGGCGTAGCGGGCGAACCCTCCACAATCTGATGAACGATGAGGCTCCGCGCCGCATGGCCCGCTGGCGGTATCGTCAGCGGGCCGCGCGGGAGCGGGTGCTTCCTAAACGTCGGGAGGATCATCAATGCAGACGGAATTTGAGTTTGAACTGCCCAAGGGCTATGTAGACCCCAATGGCGACGTTCACAAGCGGGGTATCATGCGGCTGGCCACCGCCGCGGACGAGATTCTGCCCCTTCGCGACCCCAGGGTGCAGCAGAACTCCGGGTATCTGACCATCATCCTGCTTTCCAGGGTGGTGACGAAGCTTGGAACATTAAGCACGGTGAACACCCGTGTGATCGAGAACCTGTTCACCATGGACCTTGCTTATTTGCAGGACATGTATCAGCGCATCAACATGTCCGACATGCCGAAATACAACGTCAATTGCCCCCACTGCGGGCAGGAGTTCGAGGTGCCGCTGGATTTTTTGCTGGGATAGAGTGCGCTTCTCACCCAGGGGAGGGCGAAGTTTTGCAGACCACCCGCTTCGCGTGGCAATCTTTGCCGCGCATGGCGGAAAGCCCTCTTCATAAAAAGCGCACTCAGGGATTGCCGCTGTACCCGCAGGACAGGCTGTTCCAGGAAATGAGCTTCCTCGGCTACTATCTGCACTGGTCGAAGGACGAGATTTTGCAAATGCCCCACTGGGAACGGCGGCGCTGGTGCAGCGAGGTTTCCGCGATCAACAAAAAGCTCAGCGGGACCGACAAGAATACCTTTGAATTCCGATGAGGGCGGTGAACCGAAATGGGCAACTATTCCGAGCCGTTTAAGGCCTTCCGATTTTTGGTAGAGGTGGAAAACAGCGGCGTCGTGGTGGCGGCCTTTTCCCATTTTTCAGGCGTTAGGATGGAAGTGGAAACCGTCAAGGGCCGCACCGGGGACGACCGCCGCGGCGTAAAGACCGGCATTCCGGTGGGAACTTCCTTCGCGCCCGTCACCCTCACCAAAGGCGTGGTGGGGGACAATGACTTTCTCGACTGGCTGTTCGCCGCGGCTGCAGGCAGCCTCAGCGGCCCCAGCGGCCAGGGCCTTCGCCGCACGCTGAACGTGGTGGCGCTGGACGAGCGGGGAAGACGGGGCGTGGTCTGGTCGCTGAAGAACGCCATGCCCATCGGCTACGAGCTGACGCCGATGGACGGCGGGCGCAGCGAGGTGCTTTCCGAAAGCCTGACGTTCTCCATCTCCGGCATGGAGCGCAGAACAGAACCGCGGGACTGATGAAAACACGAGTATTCGGCATGGGAGGGCGATGGAATGTCACTGCTGTCCGGCGCGTATTTTGATGTTTATTTGGCGGGTGTCGGCGCGCTCCTGATGGGAAACTTCGTATCGGTCAGCGGGCTGGACATGGAATTTGAATACGAGACCTACTGTGAAGGCGGCAGCAGCTATCCGCGCTTTTTCTTCAAGCAGGCAAAACCTCAGATGCTGGTGCTGGAACAGGGCACTGTGACCAGCGTCGATTCCGTGTCTCTCTTGGTGAACATGGTCAACCTCGGCATGTCCATCCCTTTGGCGGGCACGGTGATTTTAAGGGACAGCTTCGGCGCCATCATGCGCGTCTGGAATATCGCCGGGGCGCATCTGGTGCGCTACGTGGGCCCCAGGCTGGACAGCAACCAGCCGAGCCTGGCGGTGAGCCGTATCGAGCTGATGTACAACGGGTGCAGCTGATGGAAGCCCTGACCGTAACCAAAGACACCACCGGCGTGCTTTCCGGTGAAAAGATGGCGGAATGCGCCTTCGGGCTGTTGTGCGCTGCCTTTGCCGAGCAGATCATGGCGCGCACGGGCTTCCACGAAGGGATGTACCGCCAGGTCGCGCTGGAACTCCTTCAGGAAGGGGAAGCTGACGCGGCACAGCCTGCGCAGAACGTTTTCAACATCGACTTGAGCCTGATTCTTCAGGCCATCCGGAGCGAGGCCGAAAAAAACAGGGCCAGGCCCGCGACGCAGAAGCTCATTGAGCGCGTCATCCACATCAAGGAAACGCAGAGCGTGCCGGCGCGCCAAACGCAGGCGCCGAGGGAGACTTCCCTTACCGGACGGAACGCCTTTTCGCAAACGCCGCCCGCGGGATGGACGGCGAGCAGCAGGCTTTTAAGCCTGCAAATGAACGCCCTTCCCGGCGGTCAACCGCCGTTATCGGGCGAAACAGCGGGCAACAGGACGCCACAAGCTTCTTGGCCCTCTTTCATTCGAAATTTCCGGCGGAACGATGCGCTGAAAAGCCGTCCCACCGCCCTTCCATATGACCCCCGAAAGCCGCGCGCGCAGGCTCTCGCGCCCCGCCGCGCAGGGGAAGCGGCCAAAACCTTCGGGCTGACCCATGCAAAGGAAGCATCTTTGCAGCCAGACGGCGGGAACGCGCGGCGCACACCGCTGTTGACGGGCGAGCAGGCCTTTTTGAAGGCGGAAAGCACCCCCCAGCCCTCTGTTCCTGCTGTTTCAAAAAGCTTGCAGCCGGAGGAGCTGGCGCTGCGGGAAACCCAGGACACGGAAGAGCAAAAGACCCAACAGGCGGAACGCAGGAATGTTCCTGCTGCCGATAAAAAGCCCGAAAAGACTGCAGATGCCACTGCCGAAAGCAGATCAAACCGCAGACCGGACGGGCAGACAGCCAAAGCCGCGGGCGCAGCGCCGGCAGCACCAACCGCCGAAGCAAAAAGCGCAACCCTGCAGGCACGGGATATCCGCGTAGCACCCGTTTCCGGCGAAACCGCAGGGGATGCGGCTTCGGGCAAAGTTCCCCAAACCCCCGCGCCGGAGGAAGGCATTCCGTATACGCTTGCGGAGCAGATCATCTCCGCCGGCATTGAGGATTTGACCTACGCACAGACCGAGAAAGCCACCGCCGCGACCGA
>JBMNTW010000066.1:0-8445 GCA_050945935.1 Christensenellales bacterium | reverse complement strand
AAGCGCTTCGCCAAAGGTGAAGCTTCGCCTGCCCTGGTAGTCAATCACGATGCCGATCTGGTTTTTGCCCTGGGCTTCGTCGTAAAGGTTTTTCGGGTGCAGGGTGATATAATCCCCGCCCCGCTTGACCACGACATCCACCCCCGCTTCGGGGTCTGCTTTTTGGATTTCGCCCAGCGCGGAAAAGTCAAACACCGCTTGCTTGCCGTTCACGGAAACAATCACGTCCCCAGGCTGCATGCCGGCTTCTTCCGCGGGGGAGCCCGCGTGCACCGTTTCCACTGTGGCGGCGTAGTCGCCCAAGGCAAGCAGAGTCACGGTGGCGAGAATGTACGCAAACGCGATGTTCATCGCCGAACCGGCGAGAATCACCAGAAAGCGCTTCCAGGGCTTTTGACAGTTGAAGGATGTCGGGTCCTCCCTTTTGTCCTGGTCCTCGCCGTGGAATCGGCAGAAGCCGCCCAGCGGGAAGGCGCGCAGGCTGTATACGATGCCCTTTTTCTCCCTGGAGAGGATGCGCGGCCCAAAGCCCACGGCAAACTCGTCGACGCGAACGCCCAGCGCTCTTGCCACGCCGTAGTGCCCCAGTTCGTGGATGACAATCAGCACGCCCAGGACGACAATCGCACCGAGAATCGACAGAATAACGGTCATCAATCTACCTCGCAATCCGTTTCAAAACGTGTTCCCGGGCGCGGCGGTCCGCATCCAGAATCTCTTCAAAGGATTCCGGAATCCGGGCGGGAATGGCGCAAAGCGCGCTCTCGATGGCTGCGGGAATGTCCAAAAATCCCGCTTCGCCGTGAAGGAATGCGTTTACCGCCACTTCGTTGGCGGCGTTGAACACCGCGGTGGCGGTGCCGCCGGCCTTTAAAGCGTCATACGCCATGCGCAATGCCGGAAAACGCTTCGTGTCCGGCAGTTCAAAGCGCAAGGTGGCAAGGTCTTTCGCGGTCAGCCGGCTAACCGGAGACGGAAGCCTTTTCGGGAAGGTCAAAGCGTACTGGATGGGCAGGCGCATGTCCGGCGAGCCGAGCTGGGCCAGTAAAGCGCCGTCCACCGTTTCCACAAAGGAGTGGACGATGCTGCCGGGATGAATCAACACGTCAATCTTATCAGCGTCGATGCCAAAAAGATAGTGCGCCTCGATCACCTCAAGACCCTTGTTTGCCAGCGTGGCGCAGTCAATGGTGATCTTTTTGCCCATGTTCCAGCTGGGGTGACGCAGCGCCATCTCCACGGTGACGTTTTGCAGCTGTTCTTCCGTGTACTCTCTGAAAGGACCGCCGGAAGCCGTCAAAATCAGGCGGCTGATCTCCTCTTTGCCGGAAAGCCCCTGCATGCACTGAAACAGGGCGGAATGCTCGCTGTCCACTGGGAATATCCTGCCCTGATTTTCCAGAAGCTCCGCCCGCAGCAGTTCTCCGCCGCAGACGATGGACTCCTTGTTCGCCAGAGCCACCCGCTTTTTCGCTTTCAGCGCGGCACGAAGGGGAAAAATCGCCCTCATGCCGGTGATGGCGATGACCACAGTGTCCACCGAGTCCAGCGTGGCGGCGAGGACGTTCGCCTCGTCGCCGTCCCTTTCGGTCAGAGCGCTGAACGCCGGACGGTATTTTTCAGTAAGCGCATTCAGCTCCCCTTCGCTGCTGTGCGCCGTCAGCGCCTTTACGCGAAACAGCTCGGGGTGCGCGTCGACTACGGAAAGCGTCTGGCGTCCCACCGAGCCGGTGCAGCCCAGGATGGCCAGATTCCTTATTTCAGACATCGTAAATGTGTTTTCTCCTTTTTTCAATCGGCCTTGTCGTCCTTAGAATGGCCGGAAGCTGACCGCCAAAACATAAGCAAAATACACCGCGGGCAGGGCGAAAAGCAGACTGTCGAACCGGTCCAGCATGCCGCCGTGACCGGGGAAGATGTTGCCAAAGTCCTTGATGCCCATTTCCCGCTTGATGGCGGAGGCGGCCAGATCCCCGATCTGCCCGAGCACCGAGCAAACAGGGGAAAGGGCGAGGAACACCCAAAGGGGATAGTCGATTTTTAACAGCGGCTGCAAATAGAAGATGACCGCGCCGGCGATCACGCCGCCCAAAAGGCCCCCCGCCGCGCCTTCCACGGACTTTTTGGGGCTAAGGTTCGGGCAGAGCTTGTGCTTGCCGAAGGCCATCCCTATAAAGTACGCGAGCATATCCGTCAAACAGACCACGGCGAGGGCAAAAAGCAGCATCGCCTTGCCGTAGGGCGCATCCACCGAAAGGGTGAGCGCCATCACGCCGTAAAGCGGCATGGGGTACGCCATGGAAAACAGCGACCAGAACAGCGACGGGGTTGTCACGTTTTTCGAAAGGATGCGCACCGCGAAGGCGGCGGAAATCACCAGCACATACATCGAAAAAAGGGCCGCGGCACCGACGTACCACGCCGCCGGAACGAGCAGCGCAGCGCAAAGATACCCCGGCCACGCCATGGCTTCATGCCCCTTGGCGCGGATGGCGGCCATCATTTCGTATTGGGAGACCATGGCGAAAAGGAATACAGCGCAAAGCTGAACCGCGGTGTTCCCCAAAACAAACACCGCGAGATACAGTATTCCGATGCCGATGCCGGACAGTACGCGCGTCTTCAAGCTCTCCTCCTGTTGCTTGCGGATTACAGCCCGCCAAAACGCCTGTGGCGGCGCTGGTATTCCGCCAGCGCGTTCAAATAGGCGCGTTCGTCGAAATCCGGCCAGTACGTTTCGGTGAACACCAGCTCGGAATAAGCGGTTTCAAAGGGCAAAAAGTTGGAAAGGCGGTACTCCCCGCTGGTGCGGATGACCACATCCGGGTCGGGCAGGTTGTTGACGTTCAGGGTTCTGGCAAAAAGGGACTCGTCGATTTCCTTCGGGTCCAGCCTGCCTTCTAAAGCCCATTCGGCAAGGCGCTTCGCCGCATGCGCGATGGACTGCCGCCCGCCGTAGTTGAAGGCGAGGTTGAGCACCATTTTCGTGTTTTTGGCGGTCTTGTCCGCGGCTTTTTCCATGGCGGAAAGCACCGCGTCGCTCAGGCCGTTTCTGGAACCCAGATAGGTGATGCGCACGCCGTTTTTCGCCAGTTCGTTGAGCTCCTTTTCGAGGTACTCGATGAGCAGGCGCATCAGCCCGCCCACCTCTTCCTGGGGGCGCTTCCAGTTTTCGGCGGAAAAAGCGTAAACCGTGAGCACGGGGATGTTCAAATCGCTGGTGGCGGCAACAATGTCATGCAGCCGTTCCACCCCGGCTCTGTGGCCCATCATCCGTGGCAGAGCGCGCGCCTTGGCCCAGCGGCCGTTGCCGTCCATGATGATGGCGACGTGCCTGGGCAGCGAATCGAGATCCACAAGGCGGGCTGCTTCGGGTATCTTTTCAAAAAGGTTCAACGATCGAGATTCTCCTTTACTGCGAAGGGGTGAAAGCCAATCTGGCTACACTTCCGGTTCTATGGGTTTCGTGCGCACCGCAGCGGCGATGAGGGTGACCTCGTTTCCGCTTCGGCGGACTTGCAGCACGCGGTCGCCGTCCGGGTCAAGTATACCCTTTTTGCTGCTGGTGAACGCAATCTTGCAAACAGCGCCCGCAGCTTGCAGGCGCCGGATTGCTTCGTCTGTTGTGTACCCCAATACGTCGGGTATAGACAGGTCCTTCATCAGACCTCCATGATCTCCTTTTCCTTGGTCGCGGCGGCGGCGTCGATATCCTTGATGAAGTTGTCCGTCAACTTCTGGATGTCGTTCTCCAGCTGCTTGCGGTCGTCTTCCGTGATTTCGGAGTTCTTTTCCATTTTCTTGATCTGCTCGTTGGCATCCCTGCGGATGGAGCGGATGGCGACCTTGCAGTCCTCCGCCTTTTTCTTGACGGTCTTGCACAGCTCCCTGCGGCGCTCTTCCGTCAGTTCCGGGAACACCAGGCGGATGACCTTGCCGTCGTTGGTGGGGTTGATGCCGAGGTCGGACTTCATGATGGCCTTTTCAACGTCCTTAATGGCCTTGGTGTCCCACACGCTGATCTGCAGAACACGGGGTTCGGGAGTGGCAATGTTGCCCAGCTGCTGAATGGGCGTGGGCGTGCCGTAATAATCGACGAGTATGCGGTCCAGAACGCGGGGATTGGCGCGGCCGGCACGAAGGGCGGCAAACTCATCCCGCATGACATTCATGGTTTTGGTCATTTTCTCTTTTGCTGTATTAATAACCTCGTTCGCCATGGATAACCTCCTGAATCACTAATCATTATGATTATTTTAATGTAGAACCCTCAGGAAAACAAGCCTTTTATGGAAGGCGGTGTCAGCCGCGGATGAAGGTGCCCCTGCAGCGGCCGTCGATGGCGTCGATGAGGTTTCTGGGTTCCGAAAGTTCGAACACGAATACGGGCAGTCCGCCGCCCGGCCTGTCCCTGCAAAGAATGACGGAGGCCTGGTCCAACGCTTCCAGCCTTTTTAAGATGACTTCGTCGTAGCTGATTTCGTCGTAACGGCGGGCGTCTTTGAACTTTCTGGGGTCCTTGTCGTACACGCCGTCCACCGCTTTGCCGCAATAGAGCATATCCGCGCCGATTTCCAGCGCGCGAAGGGCGGCTGCCGTATCCGTCGAGAAGAACGGCCTGCCGGTGCCCGCCGCGAAGATAACGATTTCGCCGCCGTCCAGGCGCTCTACGGCTTCCCTTTTTGTGAAGGTTTCGCAGACCTGCTTCATTTCAATGGCGCTCATGACAGCGGCTTTGGCGCCGATGCGAAGCAGCGCGTCTTTCAGCGCGATGGCGTTGATGACCGTTGCCAGCATGCCCATGTGGTCGGCGTCCGTGCGGTCCATATCGCCGGAAGCGCGGCCGCGCATGATGTTGCCGCCCCCCACGACGATGCCCTGCTGCACCCCGCGCGCCGCGATTTCCTTCAATACGGCGGCAACGGCGTCGATCTTGTCGTAATCCAGGGTTTTGCCGGGCGCAGACAGCATCTCTCCGCTCAGTTTAATAAGCACCCTTCTTTTTTGATCCATGGTAACCTCCGAAACACCAAAAAATTTCATAAAAAAAGGAACACGAGGCCGTGTTCCTTTTAACGATTACTTGTTCAGTTGGCCCATAACTTCTTCAACAAAGTTGTCTTCCTTCTTCTGAAGGCCCTCGCCCATCTCGTAACGGGCGAAGCGGCGAACGGAAATCTTTTCGCCGATCTTCGCGATTTTCTCGTTGATGAGTTCGGCAACGGTGATATCCGGGTTCTTGACGAAGGGCTGTTCGAGCAGGCAGACTTCCTTGTAGTACTTCTCGATACGGCCGTCCACCATCTTTTCGATGATGTTCATGGGCTTCGGCTTGGGATCGTTGAGGGCTTCGGCGGTCAGAATCTCGCGCTCGTGGGCGATTTCCTTGGCGTCGACTTCCTCACGGGCCACATAGGTGGGCTTTGCGGCGGCGATGTGCATGGCGATGTCATGGGCAAGAGCCTTGAAATCGTCGGTCTTGGCAACGAAGTCGGTTTCGCAGTTGACTTCCACCAGAACGCCGATCTTTCCACCCATGTGGATGTAGGATTCAACGATACCCTCGGCAGCGATGCGGCCGGCCTTCTTCGCGGCCTTGGCCAGGCCTTTTTCACGCAGCCAGTCAACGGCCTTGTCCATATTGCCTTCGCAGGCCACCAGCGCTTTTTTGCAATCCATCATGCCGCAGCCGCTGATCTCGCGCAGCTCCTTAACGGCGGAAGCAGAAATTTCCATAGGGTTTCCTCCTTATGTGTTTGACCTTGAAAGAGGGAAGCTGACGAACCTGCTTCCCTCTCGTGATTTCACAGACGGGTTATTCGGCGACTTCTTCCAGCTCGGCTTCGGCTTCTTCGCCGCCCTGCTCGCCCTGACGGCCTTCGAGGATGGCGTCCGCCATCTTGGAGGCGATCAACTTGACGGCACGGATGGCGTCGTCGTTGCCGGGGATGACGTAGTCGATCTCATCGGGATCGCAGTTGGTGTCCACGATGCCGACGATCGGAATACCCAAAGACCTGGCTTCCATAACGGCAATGTGCTCCTTGCGGGAGTCCACCACGAAGATCGCGCCGGGGAGACGCTTCATCTCGGCGATGCCGCCCAGGTTGTTCTCGAGCTTTTCCTTGATCTTCATCAGCTTGCCGACTTCCTTCTTGGGAAGAAGGTCGAGCTTGCCTTCGGCTTCCATCTTCTCAATCTGCTTGAGCTTGTTGATGCGGCTCTGGATGGTCTTGAAGTTGGTCAGCATGCCGCCCAGCCAACGGTGGTTGACATAGTACATGCCGCAGCGTTCGGCTTCGGACTGAATGGATTCCTGGGCCTGCTTCTTGGTGCCGACGAACAGGATGGGCGCGCCGGAAGCGGACACTTCGCGCAGGAAGTTGTAGGCTTCGTCGATCTTCTTAACGGTCTTCTGAAGGTCGATGATGTAGATGTCGTTGCGCTCGGTGAAGATGTACTCTGCCATCTTGGGGTTCCAGCGACGGGTCTGGTGACCGAAGTGCACGCCGGCTTCGAGAAGCTGCTTCATGGAAATAACGGACATTGTTTCACCTCATAAAAGTAATGTTTTTCTAACCACCTTCCGCTTCAACCTGCCGGGACCCTTGAACGCTCAAGGGAACGCCCGCACAGTCTGCGAAAGTGCGTTATCCGAAGTATTTTAACATATGGTTTGCTGTGTTGCAAGGGGGTTATTCGTCCTCTTCCTCCTCCAGCTCGTCCATCAGTTCAAGAAAACGGTCGAACGCCTCGTTCAGAAGGATTTCGTTTTCCACGGGAACATAAACATCCTTGCCGTTTTCGTCCTGCTCTATGCAAAGGAGCAACACCTCGTCCTCGCCGATGCCCTCGACCTCGTCCATGGGCATCAGGGCGATGAAGCGCCGCTTTTCGTAATCGAAGGTCAGCAAATGGTCAAAGGTCACTTCCCGGCCGTTTTCGTCGGTCAGCTTGACGGTGCTGATGAGTTCGCTGTTCTCCATTTTGATCCTCCAAGATGCAATCCGGGGGCGCAACGCTCCTTGAATTGCTTTCATTTAATAATGACGTTTCCGGTTCAGCGCGAAAAGCGCGCCAAGTACCCCTGCAAAATGATGACCGCCGCCATCTTGTCGATCACGTCTTTTCGTTTTTTGCGGCTGACGTCCGCCTCCAGCAAAACCCTTTCCGCCGCAGCGGTGGTGAGGCGCTCGTCATAAAAGTCGATCTCGCCGTCAAAATGCTTGGCAACAACGTCCGCAAACGCCCTGGTTTTTTCAGCCTGGGGGCCGTAGGTGCCGTTCATGTTCCTGGGAAGGCCAAAGACAAGGGTGACCGGGGCGTATTTTTTAGCGAGGCTGGCAATGTACTTCGCATCCTCCTCGTCGTCCCCGGTCCTCTTATAGGTTTCAAGCCCGTTGGCGGTGATGCGCATCGGGTCGCTTACGGCGATGCCGATGCGGACGGAACCAACGTCCAGCGCCATGGCGCGGCGATAGTCCGTCACTTGTTTGCACCGTCCTTATTGTCCACATAGAAACGGACGAACTCTTCCAGCAGCTCGTCCCTTTCCACCCTGCGGATCAGGTAACGGGCGTTTTTGTAGCTCGTGATGTAAGTCGGGTCGCCGGAAATGACATAACCCACGATCTGGTTGATCGGGTCATAGCCTTTTTCCTTCATGGCGGCGTACACCGTCATGATGATCTCCTCGGTGGTGGGAGCGTTTTCCCTGCCGAGAGAGAATTGCTGGGTTTGATCCTTGTCTTTCGTCATGGCTGCCCTCCGCTTCGATAGCAAGTCCATTATACCATTTTTCTGCCGCATTTCAATGAAGGCGCGCCCCTTTTGTCAATGATTTACAATATGTTCGCATGAAGGCAGCGGGGAATCTTTTTAAAAAGACTCCCCGCGTTCGTCATTTCATATTCGTCATGTTCCTGATTTTTCTCGCCATTCTCCGGCCGTCTTTTGCGAGCATTCCCGGATGCATGGACTCCAGCGTCATCGTGGCGGCTACCGCTCCGGCAATGCTGCCGGCCATCACTCCGATGGCAAACCATCCCTTCATGTTTGAACCTCCTTGCGTTTGATAGCGCATCGCGCATAGATAGTTTGCCGTCTACACGCATGATTTAAGAAGGCATTTGAATGAAGAAATGGGAAAATGCGCTAATTTAACCGCTCCATCAATGGTCGCAGGCCGCGCAGGACTCGTTGACGGTGATGGCTTCGCCGTTTCCGCTCTTTCTCTGGCGATAGTTCTCGATGGCGGCCTTGATGGCTTCCTCCGCCAGCACAGAACAGTGGATCTTTACGGGCGGCAAGCCTTCCAGTGCTTCCACCACGGCGTGGTTGGTGAGCTGCAGGGCTTCTTCTATGGACTTGCCCTTGATCAGCTCGGTGGCCATGGAGCTGGTGGCGATGGCAGCACCGCAGCCGAAGGTCTTGAACTTGACGTCG
>JBMNTW010000065.1:0-8629 GCA_050945935.1 Christensenellales bacterium | reverse complement strand
CGATCTGGCGGGTCAGAAGGCCCATTTCCATCGGCTCGTCCGCCGCGCTCTTGCCTGCGATTTTCGAAGCGAGGGCCTTGAGGTTCTCGCCGCCGAAGTAGCGCAGCAGATCGTCGTCCAAAGAAAGGTAGAACCGGGTGGAGCCGGGGTCGCCCTGACGGCCGGCACGGCCGCGGAGCTGATTGTCGATACGGCGGGCGTCGTGGCGCTCGGTGCCGATAATGTGCAGTCCGCCGAGCTTGACGACCTCGTCGTGCTCCCTGTCCGTCATCTTTTTGAACTCGGCGTAGGCTTCGGCGTACTCCTTGCGGGCGGTGAGGATGGCTTCGTCCGTTGTTTCCGCGTGGCCGGTGGCCTCTTCGATGAGTTCGTCGTCATAGCCTTTCTGGCGAAGGGCGCGGCGGGCGAGGAAGTCCGGATTGCCGCCGAGCAGAATGTCCGTTCCGCGTCCCGCCATGTTGGTGGCGATGGTCACGGCACCGACCTTGCCCGCCTGGGCAATGATTTCCGCTTCCTTTTGGTGGTTCTTGGCGTTCAGCACTTCGTGCTTAATGCCCCTGCGCTCCAGCATGGTGGAAACGCGCTCGCTCTTTTCCACCGAGACGGTACCCACCAGCACGGGGCGCTTGGTGGCGTGGGTGTTGATGATTTCCTCGATGACGGCCTTGTACTTGGCGTCTTCGGAAAGGAAGACCAGATCGTCGAAATCTTCGCGGATGTTGGGCTTGTTGGTGGGGATTTCCACCACGTCCAGATTGTAAATCCCGTTGAACTCCGCTTCCTCGGTCTTGGCGGTACCCGTCATGCCGGCGAGCTTTCTGTACATTCGGAAGTAGTTCTGGTATGTGATGGTGGCGAGGGTCTTGCTCTCGTTCTTGATGGCGACACCCTCTTTGGCTTCGATGGCCTGATGCAGGCCTTCGCTGTACCGCCTGCCGTACATGATGCGGCCGGTGAACTCGTCCACGATGAGCACCTTGCCGTCCTGCACCACATAGTCCACGTCTTTTTTAAAGATGGCGTTGGCCTTCAGAGCCTGCTGAATGTGGTGGTTCAGCTCGGTGTTGTCCGCGTCCGTCAGGCGTTCAACTTTAAAGTATTTTTCCGCCTTTTCCACGCCCGACGCCGTCAGGCTGACGG
Organism: Christensenellales bacterium; assembly: GCA_050945935.1. GTDB lineage: Bacteria > Bacillota > Clostridia > Christensenellales > CALWSW01 > CALNBC01. Next base: position 7,489 of record JBMNTW010000065.1, on the reverse strand, counting down.
TGCGGCGCTTGGGGTCCACGGTGTAGTCGCCGGAGTTCGAAAACGCCTGCTCGGCGGACAGGGTCATCGCCTCGTACTTCGAGGTTTCAACAGCGTCCTCGCCGCGCTGCAGCGTGCGGACGAACTTGTCCGCCTTCAGATACATGTCGCCGGAATCGTCCCCCTTGCCGCTGATGATGAGGGGGGTACGGGCTTCGTCGATGAGGATGGAGTCCACCTCGTCCACGATGGCGTAGTGCAGTTCGCGCTGGACCATGTCGTGCTTGTAAACGCACATATTGTCCCTGAGGTAGTCGAAGCCGAACTCGCTGTTGGTGCCGTAGGTAATGTCGCAGGCGTAGGCCTTGCGGCGCTGGTCCGAGGGCATCTGCGAAAGTATCACGCCCACGGAAAGCCCCAGGAAGCGGTGAACCTTGCCCATCCACTCGGCGTCGCGCTTGGCGAGGTAGTCGTTCACGGTGACGACGTGCACGCCGTGCCCCGCCAGGGCGTTGAGATAGCTGGCAAGAGTCGCCACAAGGGTTTTGCCCTCGCCGGTCTTCATTTCGGCGATGCGGCCCTGATGCAGCACAATGCCGCCGATGAGCTGCACGTCAAAGTGGCGCATTCCGATGGTGCGCCAGGCGGCCTCCCGCACCACGGCAAAGGCTTCGGGAAGCAAATCGTCCAGCGACTCGCCGTCAGCCACGCGGCGCTTGAACGCGTCGGTCTTGGCGCGAAGCTGCGCGTCCGACAGCGCCTTCATCTCCGGTTCGAGGGCGTTGATGCGGTCCACGACGGGCGTGAACTTCTTCATCGGCGAGCCCCCGCCGAATATTTTTGAAAATAAACCCATTTTGGTCTGCCTTTCGGTATAAAATGTTGCGTTCGCTCCATACTCTCGGCATGGAGGGTCTTCTTTCTTCAGTGGTCTGCCGGATTGATTACCGGCAGGGGAGCCCGCATGAAAAACGGGCGAACCCGGGGCGAAAAACCCCGTCCGGCAGGGAAACGACGCGCTTCCCTGTCCCGTTCCGGCAAAAACGCCGAATATCAAAGGAAACAAGCGGTCATACCGCCGTGGATATTTTAGCACAATAGTATTGAAGGAGCAATGAGAAGGGGCGCGCCTGTCGCTTTGGCGACACCATTCGCGCGAATCAGCACTCGAAAACCGGTCAAAATACACGAAAAGTCAAAAACAGGAATTGGCAGGGATATGAAGAATACTATATATGCAAGCATTCCGCTTCCATCCGGACCCGCTTTCACCGGCGGGGCAGCCCGCCCGAAAGCTGGAAAACACCGGCCTACGCGGGATGCCGAATCCCCACCCGGGGCTTTCCTGCCGCGGGCGAAAGGAGCGATCAATATGAAGATCAACATCACCGGTAAGAACATCGAGGTCTCGGAGTATCTCAGGGAGCTGACCGAAAAGAAAGTCAACAAGCTCAGCCGCTATTTCAAGCCCGGCACCGAGGTGAACGTGACCCTGTCGGTGGAGCGCAGCAGGCACATCTGCGAAGTGACCATTCCCTTTGACGGCGGCATCGTCCGCGGCGAGGAGGTCACCGGCGATATGTACGCCTCCATTGACAACGTTCTCGACAAGCTGGAAAAGCAGATCAGCCGTTACCGCACCAAGCTGAGCCGCAGCCTGCGCGCGGGGGTTGAGCTGCCCGTTCTGGAAAAGGAGGACGAAGAACCGGCGAGGAAGATCGTCCGCACCAAGCGCTTCGCCTACAAGCCCATGAGCATTGACGAAGCCGTACTCCAGATGGATCTTTTGGGCCATTCCTTCTTCGTGTTCACCAACGCGGAAACCGACGAGGTAAACGTGCTGTACCTGAGAAAGGACGGCAATCTCGGGCTCATCGAACCCGGCTACGTGGAAGACGACGACTGATGAAACCACGTAGTAATGAAACATCGCCTTCGGGCCGCCGCCAGCAATGGCGGCGGCTTTTTTGCCGCATGGTCTTCGCCTTCATTCCGAAGGATGGGGCATAATAACTTGCAAACCGCGGATATTCGATTTATCATGGTACACAAATTGCAATTTTAGAAGAGATGAGGGGGAGAGAGCATGATCGATATCAGCACCGTCGCGGCGGTGGATCCGGAACTGGCGCAGTCCATTGAGGACGAGCTGCGCCGCCAGCGTGACCACATCGAGCTGATCGCGTCGGAAAACTTTGTTTCGCCCGCAGTGCTGGCTGCCATGGGCAGCCCGCTGACCAATAAATACGCGGAAGGCTACCCCGGTAAACGCTACTACGGCGGCTGCGAGTTTGTGGACGTTGCCGAAAACCTGGCCAGAAAGCGCGCCTGTGAGATTTTCGGCGCGGAACACGCCAACGTCCAGCCCCACAGCGGATGCCAGGCGAACTTTTCCGTCTATTTCGCGCTGCTCAAACCCGGCGATACCATCATGGGCATGAGTCTGGACCACGGCGGGCATTTGACCCACGGCAGTCCGGTGAGCATATCCGGCAAGTATTTCAACATCGTCAGCTACGGGGTGGATCAGGAAACCGAAACCATCGACTACGACGAAGTGCGCCGCATCGCGGTGGAAAACAAGCCCAGGCTCATCGTGGCGGGGGCGAGCGCGTACCCCAGAATGATCGACTTCAAGGCGTTTCGGGACATTGCGGACGAAGTGGGCGCCTACCTGATGGTGGACATGGCGCACATCGCCGGTCTCGTTGCCGCGAATCTTCACCCCAACCCCGTGCCTTATGCGGACGTGGTCACCACCACCACCCACAAGACCCTGCGTGGCCCCAGGGGCGGTCTCATCCTTTGCAGGGAAGAGCTCGCCAAGGCCATCGACTCTGCCGTGTTCCCCGGCATTCAGGGCGGCCCACTGATGCACGTCATCGCGGCGAAGGCCGTCGCCTTCAAGGAAGCGCAGACCGAGGGCTTCAGGGAGTATCAGGAGCGCATTGTGAAAAACGCGAAAGCGCTCGCCAGGGGGCTGACGGAAGGCGGACTGCGTCTGGTTTCCGGCGGGACGGACAATCACATGATGCTCGTGGACCTTCGAAACACCGGCAGGACGGGCAGGGACGTGGAGCATCTTCTGGATGAGGCGAACATCACCTGCAACAAGAACGCCATCCCCTTTGACCCTGCCAGCAAGTTCATCACTTCCGGCTTAAGGCTCGGCACCCCCGCCGTCACCACCCGGGGCATGAACGAAGAAGACATGGCGCACATCGCCGCGTGGATCTGCGACGTGGCAAAAAGGGGCGAGGAAGCCGTTCCCGCAGTCAAGAAAAAGGTGCTGGAACTGACGGCGAAATACCCCCTTTATGCCAACGATGTGATGTAAAAGCAAAACAAGCAATCCCGCAAAAGCTACGCTTTGCGGGATGCGCGTTTTTGGACGGCGCGGGAAGGGAATGAATAAACGGGAAGGCTGCGCTCGTATGATGAAATGTATGCCCGAAACCATAGCGTATGGCGGCGATGGGACGTGAGCGAAACGCCGCCAACGGTTGTGCGAAACGGCGCGATGGTGTATCATGGCATTTGACACGCGCAAAGCGAAGTGAGGATGAATGAATGAAAATCGATAAAAAAGGCGTCCTCAAGTTCCTCGTACTGGTACTTGTGGTGGGCGCAGCCGTGGGAGTGGCGTGGTATTACCGGGATACCATCAACGCAGTGGTGGAAAACCCCACAATGCTTCGGGATTACCTGAAGTCCTTCGGGTTCTGGGGATTCGCGATTTACCTCGGGATACAGATTGCTCAGGTGGTGACCATCATCGTGCCGGGAGAGGTGCTGAACGTCTGCGGCGGGTTTATTTACGGCATACCGCTGGGGTTCCTGCTTTCCTGGATTGGCATCATGGCGGGTTCGGTGATCGCGTTCTTCCTTTCCCGCACACTGGGCAGGGATTTGATTTCCAAGATCATTCCCGAAAAGCAGATTAAAAAGGTGGAGGAGCTGCTCAATTCCACCAAGGGGACGGTGGGGCTGTTCGTCATCTGCATGATACCCTTTATTTCCAAGGACACGCTCATCTACGTCGCCGGACTGACGCCGGTGAAGCCAGCAAGGATGCTGACCATCTACGGGCTGACGAGAATACCGGGGAACCTCATCTGGGTGTCCGTCGGCGCGAACCTGTACGAGCAGGATACGCTGGGTCTGGTGCTGACCGCCGTGGCGATGGCGGTGTTCGTCATCGCGGGATTTCTGCTCAAGCGAAGGATGGACAAAAAGAAACCCGGCTGACTGCCGCAATCAAAAAACGCCGCCCTTTTCGGGGCGGCGTTTTTGCGTTTTCCTACAGCTTTTCAATGATTTTCGGAAGCAGTTCGTACATATCTCCCACGGCATAGTGGTGGGCAACGGAGAAAATAGGCGCGTTTTCGTCCGTGTTGACGGCGATGATGTTTTTCGCACCGCCGATGCCGGCGCGAAACTGCACCGAACCGGAAATGCCGCAGGTGATGAGCAGTTCCGGCGCCACAGCGGTGCCGGAAAGCCCGATCTGGGCACAAAGGGGCATCCATCCCTTTTCCACCAGCGCCCGGGAGGACGCTAAAACCGCCCCCAGCTTTTTCGCGCAGTCTTTGAAAAAGTCCAGATCCTCCTTCTTTGCCACCCCGTTGCCCACGGCGAGTATGATCCTCGCTTCCGAAAGCCCCTTTTCAGCGGCGGATGTTTGGCGTTCCACCACTGTGATACGGGAGGAAAGGGCGGCTTCGGGGATTTTGCATAAATGTACTTCAGGAGGGGTTGTGCCTTCGCGGACGGCGGCGGGCATCACGCCGCTTCGGACGGTGACCATCTGGGGACGGGTGTTTCTGGTCACGATGCGCGCCATCACGTTGCCCCCAAAAGCCGGGCGGACCTGGGCGAGCAGCCCGTCTTCGTTGATAAAAAGTTCCGTGCAGTCCGCTGTCAGTCCGGTTTGAAAGGCTACCGCCACCAGAGGTGCGATGGTGCGGCCCTCGTTCGTCGCGCCAATAAGCAGCACGGCGGGTTTGCACAGCCGCACGCAGTCCGCCACGGCGGCAGCGTAAGCGTCCGCTTTGAAATTCTCAAAACAGGGGTCGTCGTAGACGAACACGCCGTCCAGCCCGTAACCGGAAAGCGCTTCCGAAAGCGAAGTGACGCCTGAACCGGCAAGCACCGCGAAAACTTTCTGCCCGTTTGCGGAAAAATCCCGAAGGCGCAGGGCGGTACCGATCATCTCAAAGGAAACGGGCAGCAGCAGGCTGCCCTGCGCCTGCAGATACACCAGAAAACCGGAGCATTCCGAAGGCGAAAGGGCGGAAGCAGAGGAGTTCGCTGCGTCAAGGGTCAGCGCGTGGACGGGGCAAACTTCCACACAGGCACCGCAGGCGCGGCAGCCGTCCAGAGCATCGATTCTGCTTTTATCCGCCGAAAACTCCAGCGCGCCGAAGGGGCAGACTTCCACGCACTGACCGCATAGGACGCATGCGGCATGGTCATTTTTCAGCATGGCGCCCTCCTGACGGAATTGAGTTCATCCGCGATTTGCATCGCGACTTTTTCCGTGCCGCCCGTAATGCGCACGCCGCGCTTTGCGGATATAGGCGGGAAGATGCGCTCCACAGAGGTGGGGGAGCCGGCAAGGCCGTAGTGATTGGGGTCGGTGTCGGCAAGGTCGTCAAGGGTCAGCGTGGTGACGGGCAGTTTACCCGCCGCGAGCTTGCGCTTCAGCGTTGGCGCTCTGGGCACGCAGCCTGCCTTGTCCACCGCGATCACGCAGGGAAGGGGGAGCCTGAGGGTCTGGGAACCACCGGTCAGAGACTGGGTCACAAGGAGTTCCCCTCCGCAAAGCGCAAACGAGCTGACGAATGCCGCCAGAGGCACCCCCAGCCAGCCGGCGATGGCGGGCCCGACCTGGGCGGTGTCCCCGTCGGTGGTCTGCCTTCCGCAGACGATGACGTCCGCGCCGCCAAGGGCTTGCACGGCCTGTGCCAGCGCACGGGAAGTGGCGAGCACGTCCGCGCCGGAAAGCGCCCTGTCCGAAAGAAGCACGCCGGCATCCGCCCCCATCGCCATGGCGAAACGCAGCTCCTTTTCGGCGGAAGGGGGCCCCATCGTCAGGGCGGTGACGGTGCCCTCGCCGTTTGCTTCCTTCAGGCGCAGCGCGGCTTCGATGGCGTAGGCGTCATAGGGGTTCAGACGGGTTTCGGCGGTGCCGCGCAGCAGCACGCCCTTTTCGGGGTCCATCCGCACTTCGGAAGTTGCGGGAACCTGTTTGATGCACACGATGATGTTCATGGTAAACCCGCCGTCAAATCATGTTGTGGGGGTTGAGGATGCCGGCAGGGTCGAAGAAGCGCTTGATGCGCCGCATGAGTTCAAGGTGGTCTTCGGGCAGGAGCTTTTGAATCAGCTCCCGCTTCAGCTTGCCCACGCCGTTTTCGGCGACGATGCGTCCGCCGTTTTGCGCGGTCTCTCGGGTCAGTTCAAACAGAAAGTCCGCGCCCTGCCGGTGTTCGCTCTCGTTTTTCGGAATCAGGTTCACATGAAAGTGCTTTTCCCCGGCGTGGCCGAACAGGGCGTAGTCCATGCCCAGTTGGTCGAGCTTTCTGGTGAGGCAGGGAAGAAGTTCTGCAAGCGGGGCGTTTTTTCGGCACACGTCCGCCGCGAGCTTGGTGAGCGTCGGACATTCGATGCGGCGCAAATCGATGGTGCTGTTCACAGCTTCCGGCACGGCGTGGCGAAGCAGGCGGAACTTTTCGATTTCGTCCGCCGTGTCCGCCGCCCAGGTGGCGTCCTCGTTGCCTCCGGCTTCGCAGAAAAGCTCCAGCAGTTCGCCGAGGGCGGCTTCGGCATCGTCGGGATGATTCGCGCAAAGCTCCGCGATGACGGCGCAGGCAGCTCCTTCGGGAAACTCCGGAATGGATGCCAGCCTGCTCTGCTTTTCCTTGAAGGAGGAGAACAGGGAAAGGGACTTTCCATCCAGATACTCCAAAGCGGAAAGGGCGCATCCCCAGCCTTCTTTGGCGGAAAGAATCGCGTCCAGAAACGTTGCGGCGCATTCCACCGAATCATGGAAGAAGACGACGCTCCACTTCACCTGCGGCTTGGGAATCAGCTTCAGCCAAAGCTGCTCCACAACGCCCAGCATGCCCTCGCTGCCGGCAAAAAGGTCCACAAGGTCGGTGCCGGCTCCGGGCTGCAGGGGTTTGAGAAGCGGCGCTCCATTCGGGTAGACCACGCAAAGCCGTTCCCCGTTTGGCAGCGGGCAGCAGCCGGTTTCGTCAAAAATGAAGCTGCCCCGTTCGATGTGCCAGCGTTCGCCGTTTGCGAGCCGGACGTCTATCGCGGCGGTATTGTTTCCCGTATGCCCGTAAAGCAGGGTTGCCGGTCCGCCGGCGTTGGTGGCGAACATGCCGCCGATAGTGGCGGTGTCCTCCGTCGGGTCGGGGCCGAAGGTTATTTCTGGCGAACTGCGGAAGCGCTCCAGCGCTTTCAGGGAGGATTCGGACCAGCCTTCTGTAAAAAACACCTT
>JBMNTW010000064.1:0-8729 GCA_050945935.1 Christensenellales bacterium | reverse complement strand
CGGTACATGCTGGAGACCGAGGCCACCGACCTGCTCTACGACAAGGCCACCAACACCATCCAGGGCGTCAAGGCCGTGGGGCATGACGGCACGGAGTACACCATCCGCGCCAAGTCCGTCATCCTCGCCACGGGCGGCTTTGGCGGCAGCGCGGAACTCGAGGAGCGTTTCCTCTCCGAAAACCCCTATTATGACCTTGGCGGTTACTGGACGCTCATCGGCATGGCGCAGAACGACGGCAAGATGATCTCTGCCGCGGTGAATCTGGGCGCCGGCACCTACAACATCGACATGGTGCCCATGGTGCACTTCGCCACTTCCAACGTGACGCTTCACGATTACCCCGTCAACCCGACGAACGACGGCTCCGTCGACCAGTGGTACGGCTGGGACCAGGTGTGGTCGCTGAACAACGTGCCCGACGGGCTGGTGCTGTGCAGCGACATTCCCTGGATCAACGCCAAGGGAGAGCGCTTCGTGATGGAAGGCCAGCTCTTCTCCTGGTGGATTGCCGGCCCCTCCTACTGGGCGGTCTGGTCCCAGGACCTGCTGGACGGCCTCGCCGAAAAGGGCTTCTCCTCCCGCATCTTCACCTACGCCCAGGGCAGCCAGGGCATCCTGCCGCCCAACCTGCCCATCCCCGAAGTCTACGAAATCGTGGACAAGCTGGTGGACATGGGCGTCATGGTCAAGGCGGACAGCTTTGAGGAACTGGCGGAAAAGATGGGCGTTCCCGCCGCCACCCTTTCCGCCACTTTGACCAACTACGAAGCCTACTGCGCTTCCGGCACGGACGAACAGTTCGGCAAAGACGCTGCCAAACTGCTGGCTCTGGGCAACGGCCCCTTCTACGCGATGAAGGGCTACTCCGCGTCCTTCAGCACTGTGGGCGGACTGGACATCGACGAGAACATGAACGTTCTTCTCGCCGACGGCACCACGCCCATCAACGGCCTGTACGCGGTGGGCAATGACAGCGGCGGCGTGCTGTATTCCAACAAAAAGCCGTACGTCACCTACGGCGGTGCCGCCCTCGGCTGGGCGTTTACTTCCGGACGCATGGCCGGTGCCAACGCGGTCACTTACGCCAACGCGTCTGGCAATTAACCTGTTTCCTCTGTTCCAACGCGCGAGGCCTCACAACTGTGAGGCCTCGTTTTGCTGGCGTAACCGGCAATTAAAATAATCTTATCGATCACTTACGAAGATATACTCATGCACGGCATTCTCTCAAAGCATATGCTTCTGCACTTATCAACACATTCCCTGCAACGAAAATCACCATTCCGCTCCTGGAGGGCTGCACCTATTGTGCTTCGTCATGTAATGATTGATTGGAACGAACCCTGCTGCTCAGCCTTTTTTTAAGGCATTACCGATATATGCTCTTTTTCTCTCCTTGAGCGACATATCGTGGTTATTGTTGTAAAAGCCAATAAACTCAAACAGCAATCCCAGCCCGCATAACAATCCGGATATGAACTCATCAACACTATCCTGAAAAACATAGGATAATAAATCAAACTGACGGTTCAATATGACTACCGCAACACATGCCAGCCCCAGTAAAAAGTATTTATTCAGTTTTGCTGCCTTTTTACGTTTTTCAGTTCCCGAATATTCGACGATTTTTTCAATCGTCTCTTTTTCTTCCATTTTTATATTCTCGCTTTTCCTTTCCCCGTCGATGATTTCTTTGATATCGACGCTGTAGAATTCCGCCAGGTCCACCAGAATGCTCAAATCCGGCAGATTGCTTCCGGTTTCCCAACGGGAAACGGAGCGTCCGGAAACATGAAGGATTTCTGCCAGCTGCTCCTGCGTGAGATTTTTTTCTTTTCGAAGCTGTTTCAGAAAGCTGCCGATTTTTTGCTGATCCATGACCGAACGCTTCCTTTCATCCAAAGAATACTCTGTTTGATCCACAAAAAACACGACACAAAGCGAGAAATGCCGAATTTTCGCTCTAGACAACCTTGTCTAATGCTATCACGTTAGAATTTGCCGCACTCTATCAGAATCCATTCTACAAAAAAAGACAGGCTGCCCCGGCTTGAGGTTTTTCTGATTCATCAGTACAACGATATCTTGAGCAGTGACGCTGATAACAGACTTCTGCAGCCGAATTACCATCCACCGATTGCAATTGCGTCAACTCAAGTCCTGCTTCTTCTGTCGCTCTTCCTGCTGGCGCAAGATTATTGCTAAAATGACCTGTTGAAACAATGTATTAAAGTAACTGGAATTACATTATACATAATACACTCTCGTCTGTCTTGAAAAATCATCCGTCATCTATAAAAAGCCACTCGCATAATGCAAGGGCTTTTCACGAAGCCGGCTGCTCCAATCAACCCGTCTTTTTGATGAAAAGAAACAGCCCCGGCAAAACGCGGGGCTGTGTTTCTTCATCCGTCCTGATTGCCGACCTTGCGAATTACGGCACTGCTTCGGTCGTATCCGAGAAGATGAGTCTTTCGATATTTTTCAGAGTATCCCTTCCCTCATCGCCTTTTTTGGCGGTAACGACAACGGTATCGCCCTCGCGCACGACCTCGTAGTCCTTATACCGCCCTGTGTAATAGGCTGCGTCGTTCCCTTCGCCGCCGTCGATTTCGTCATCGCCGGGGCCGCCGTAAATCAAATCATCACCCGCGCCCGTGGGTATCGCATCGTTGGATTCGCTGCCCAGCACCCAGTCCGCGTAAGGAGTATCGGAAAACGGAGGCAAACCGGAAAGAACGCGGGAAAAACGCGGGATGCCGTTGTTATAAGGCTCATCCATGAAAACCTCTGAAACGAACGGCGTGCTTCCTGAATCGATCGCCCAGCGGAAAAGAAGGAGCAGTCTGTCCTCGGTAATCCTGTCGTTGTAATCCACAAAGTCCAAACCTTCCGAAGGCACGCCGGTGCCCAGATGCTCCATGTTCAGCATCTGCACCCCCTGTTCCTTGTAATAGTCTGCCACCAGATTCTCATACTTCTTCTTGGAGGTCGACAAGCCATATCCGTTCACGATGCCTGAACCATCCCAGCTGAAAAAGAAGTTCTGGCAATAGGCTCCATCCACGTATGTTCCAAAATCGGTAAAGGCGCGCGCGCCGCCAAAGTTGCCGGTGACGAGGAAAGCCGTGCCGTACTGCTCCTTCACATAGCTCGAGATCCATTGCAGAAGTTCGTTGTCCAGCCGGGTAAGTTCGTCCATATCCATGGAAGGATAGGCGTTCTTATACCGCCAGGCACCTCCCGGCACATCCAGCATAATGCCGTCAAAATGCTGCGCGGCGGCAAGGTCGATCCTTTGCCTGAGCACCTCGCGCCAGCCTTCCGTCCAGTATTTTGCTATGTAGTTCTTCCATTCGGCATTGAACACATTCGGGTCCACATAATCCGGCAGCGGGCCGGCGCCGTCGTCAATGATGGCGTCGCCGTCAAGATCCCAGGCAGGATCGAACGCGGCATCCCAGCTGCCCAGATTGGAATACTCGGTCATGTTCACATAGGCCACGGTTGCCATTGCGGGCTGGTCGGGGAAACGCCACGTTCCTCCATGCATTCCCGGGGTGTCTTGTCGTTCCAATTCAAGTAAGCACCCGTTCTGAGAAAATCGACCGGCAGTTTGGCCGATTCTTCCATGCTTACATATGTTTCTGCATGAGACCGCACATGGTGAATGATATGGTTCGTATCCTTGCTGTACTTCAGTTCGCCTTGAAAAAACATCTTTTCCCCGTACGGCACCACGGTGGTTTCTCCGCTCTCCCGGTCGATCACCGCGGTACCTTCCTCCGTCAAATCGAGAATGTAATCGGTACGCAGGCGCGGGAAGTCATATGGATACGGCGTGGGCGTCGGGGCAGGAGCGGGCGTTGCCGTTGGCGCAGCCGCGATTTCAGGCGTTTCGGACGGATTCGAAACGGGGGTGACCGCGTCGGAACCGCATCCGATGAGAAGCGCAGCGATCAATACGGGCATTACCAGCACTGAAACGGTTTTTTTCATCCTTCCATCCTCCTGATTTGCTCACCTTTTCGGCGATGTATCTGTCGGTCGTATCCGGGGTTCAGAGATGCCCGCATTAAATGTCAGCACATCCCGGCTTTGTTTGCTCCTTTTTGCGGTAAAATGGACGTTTTTCCCTTGTGGTTGATAAAGTTAATTACTTTTACTATAAATACCGCTTCATGTAAATCACCTTTGCTGCCATGATGTTAGAACAGCAACATTTACAAACATCTGATACAAATAAAAAGGTTTGGATGACGCAAAAAGACGACCCGCACGAGCCGCCTTGATTTCCCGGGGTGGATGAAGCGATTCATCCACCCTCCTTTTCTTAACCCTTTTCCATGAATAAGCCGTACTGCCCGGCTTATCAACACCGATGTTTCAATCTTTGTGCAGCATCTTTTTGAATTTGCATGTCAAAGCCGTAACGGCAGCACAAAGCGTAAGAAGCAGAATCACCGCTCCGCTTTTTGAAAAAACGATGGGTACAACTCCGAGCGACAGATTCCCCACCCCATGAAGCAGCATGCAGGCAAACACGCTGCCGCTGCTCGTCAAATAAAGCATGGTCATTAAACAGAGATGCAAACAGTATATAGAGAGTAACCCGCAATTGCGGGAAGAATGCCGAATGCGGTCAGGGCATTCTGCGTGGTTCCATGGATGAAAAACAGGGGCAGATGCCAGAAAGACCAGATGATTCCAAGCAGTACCGCAGCTTTGACGGGAGATGTAAGTTGAAGCATCTTCTTCAGCGCAAATCCCCGCCATCCCGCCTCTTCGCCCAGCGGCCCCATCAAAAGAAGAATGTAAACAAAAGCGACTGGTAGAAACCAGGGTGCAAACTGCATCTGCGGAAGTGCGCCTTCAAAAAGATAAAAAATCAGGCATGAAACCGCCGATACTGCCGGCAGAACCAGAAAGACCAGCAGCAGACTTTTTACGCCGATGCGCACATGCAGCAGCGACTTAAGCAATGAAGCGGCTTCCGCTTTTCCGCCGAACCTGTATGTTAAGAAAAACCCGGCTATGGACGGGGTAAATGTTCCCCGGTTATCAAAAAATCACCGGAGAGCTTCACAGGCACACCATGATTTTGAATCAGAAAAGCGGGAACCCACAAGAGCCAGGTCAGTAAAAAGGTCATGCCGAAGAACGCGATGACCTCATGCCTTAAGCGAAAGCTGCCCGACTGTTCCATTTTGCATCCCCCGATGCCCGTTTTTAAAAAATGTAAAGCGGTTGAAATTTACTCTCATTATATATTACTGCAATCACCATTGTAATACAGAATTCTAACTTTCCCGCGCTTTCGTGCCGCCCGGTTTTACGATGATAAATCCTCCCGGCTTTACGCAAAATCACCCTTCGATGCATACCGGTTAACCTGTCAAAGGGCAGAATACTTCTTTTCGCCTGCTCCAAAGCAAAAACCCCTCTTTTCAGAGGGGTTAGAAGTTGGTATCAGCCTGTTTCCTTTCTTTGGCACTCCTTCTTTACCGTTCAAATCTTCGAAGGAGCTTCATTTTCCACTTTTCGTGTTTTCCCGCATACGGGTGTTCCCGAAGCGGCAGATTGAAGCGCGTTTTGCCTTTCAAAACGGTGGACGGATGGGTGAACTCCCGGAATCCCCACTCCCCGTGGTATGCGCCCATGCCCGAATGACCCACTCCGTTGAACGGCACGCCCTTGACCATCATGTGAATGCAGACCTCGTTGATGCATCCGCCGCCGTACTGCCGGGTGGACATCACCTTCTTCGCCCATTTCATGTCGCTCGTGAAAACATACATGGCAAGCGGGTGCTCCCGCTCGGCGATGGTGTCCATCACGCGGTCCACTGCATCATCACTGAAGGGCACAACGGGCAGAAGCGGGCAAAACAGCTCATGCTGCACGATGTCCTCGTCCATCTGCACAGGGTAAATCAGCGTGGGGGCGAACTTCCTTGCTTCTTTGCTGCCGGTTCCACCGAACACAATCCTTTTCTGATAGCGTTTCGCAAAATTTTCGCACTTGTCGTACGCCGCGTCGTTGATGAGCTTCGGGTATTCTTCGTTTTCTTCCGGCTTTTCGCCGATTTGGCGAAGAAATTCGCCCTTCAACGCTTCGATAAACGGTTCGGCGATTTCCTCCGCCACGGCAATCTGATTGATGTTGATGCAGATCTGCCCCGCGTTGCAGAGCTTGAAAAACGCGATTTTGCGCGCGGCGTCTTTGATGTTCGCATCCTTTCGGACGACGCACCAGTTGCCGTTTTCGCCGCCCAGTTCCAGCGCCACCGAAGTCAGATTCTTTGCCGCCTGCGCCAGCACATGTTTTCCCACGGCGGGGGAACCCGTGTAAAAGATTTTATCGAAGCGCTGGGCGAGGCACATGTCCGCCACGTCGTGCCCGCCGTCGATCACCGCAATATAGTTTTCGGGGAAGGTGTCCGCAATCAGCTTCTGCAGGGCTTTGGTGCTTGCCGCCGATTTGGAGCTTGCCTTGATGACGGCGGTGTTGCCGCCGGCGATGCTTGCCGTCAGCACGCCCAAAGTCAGAAGAATGGGGAAGTTGAACGGGCTGATGATTAAAGAAACGCCGTACGGCATTTTATAAACCGTGGTGCAGATGCTCGGAAAGCACATCAGCCCGCTGAAATGCCTTTCCGGCCTTGCCCACCGTTTCAGTCCGCGCAGGGTTTCGTTGATCTCTACGATGACGGGGCCGATATCGCACAAATACGCTTCCGTTCTGCTGCGCCCCAAATCCTCGTACAGCGCTTTTTCCAGTTCTTTCTCATGGGCAATCACGGCAGCCTTCAGCTTTTTCAGCTGCTGCAGTCTCCAGTTCACGTCCAAAGTGGCGCCGGAACGGAAAAAGCTCCGCTGCTTCGCCACGATTTCCTTGATGTTATCTTCTGAAAAAGCCATCAGGACCTCACCTTTCTGATGTCGTCCAGCAGGCGCGCAATCTCTCTGCCGCTAAGGGTCTTGGGCGGCGAATCGTTGATGGAATCCTTATAGATCATGCCGATTCGCTTTTTGTCATCCTTTTCGACAGCGCGCTGACGATTTTTCATGATGGCCGGGGGCGCACACGGTTCTGTCCGTCACCAGCAGCGCCGACCGGTATCCGTGTTTGGCGCAGATGTTCCCGATTGCTTCCCTTGCTCCGAAACCTGTTGTCACTTCCGGCTCCGGTATGGGAACCACCTTGATGACGACGCCTGTCAGTTTGCGAAGGATTCTTCTCAGCAAATAGAAAGGCCATTCTATCCACCCCAGGAAAGTTTTCTGTCCGTGCATTTAAAAACTGACGGCGAACGACAGCATTTCGGTGACAGCTGCATAAATCCCTTGCATATTATATCATTTTTACTTGTTATGGAATCGGACGCAAAGCGAAAGCGACTGGATGAAAGCCCGGCGTTTCTCTGTTTCAACTTCAAACACTTACCTGCGATGCCGCCGCAAAAAGCAGGACCGTCCCAAAAGAAATTGAGACGGCCCAAAAATATCCCCGCAGTCTTTCTGGCGGCACATTCGGCGCAAGCGTGTGTCATCTTTTAATGCGCCATAAGATTTTGATAATCCAAAGCAGCAGTGGATTTTGCTATAATATTATCAAACATGAAGTCTCAGCATCCAAACGGGAGTAAACAGGAATGGA
This sequence comes from Christensenellales bacterium, assembly GCA_050945935.1. Taxonomy (GTDB): domain Bacteria; phylum Bacillota; class Clostridia; order Christensenellales; family CALWSW01; genus CALNBC01. Next base: position 1,067 of record JBMNTW010000064.1, on the reverse strand, counting down.
AAAAAAGCTCAGCATTCACATACCCATCCCCTTTGCACCCCAGAAGTGCCTCTGCGATCCGGATACCTGCATCATCGACGCGCCTGCCGAAATCCGAAGGAAGTACCTCGACGCCGTCTGCAGGGAGATGATGCTGTTCGCGCCGGAATGCCAGGATTATGTTGTTTCCTCCATCGTTCTGGACGGCGGGCCTGTTCAGTCCTTCCCGCCGCCGGACTTGACGGTGTTCGTCCGTCGCATTCTCAAAAACTTCCGCTGTGTCGAGCAGCCGACGGTCATTCTGACCGTGGACCCGTTCGGCATCGACCATGTGCGCGCTGCCAATTACGCCGCCTGCGGCGCCACATTGATGGACGTGCGCCTGTTCTCCTCCGTCCGGTCCGAATGCGAGGCCATCGGCCGCCCCTTCCCCCATCATTCGTTTCAATATGCGGCGGATAAGTTCCGCTCGTTCCACATGGAAAATGTCGGCGCGCAGGTTTACTGCGGCCTGCCGGGGCAGACGGCGGAAAGCATGTACGAAACGATGGAAGAATGCGCGCGGGAAGACGCAAAGCACGTTACACTGCGCTGCTTCGCGGAAAATGACCTGCATTTGCTTGCGGCGGACCGGCTGAAAGAGAAGGGATATGTTGAGTATACGCCGGGAAGATTCGGAAAAGAGGGCTTCTGTTTTGACTGCTTCGTCGGGGAAACGGACGTGCTGGGACTGGGTCTTCACGCCGTAACCGTGATGGACGGCGTAAGGTCCGTAACCACAGGCGATCTTGAAACCTATCTGGCCTATTCGGGAGATGTGTCCAAAACAGCGGTGGAGGTATCGCTGATTTAAAATTGGAATCGCCGCGCGCCGCTCAGCCGGAATGCGCGGCGTTCTTTTTCAGGCTGCGCACGGTGTCTTTGGCGGAATCGATGAACTTCTGCACCGTTGAGTCGCAGTCTTCCTTCGTAAAAAGGTCGATGCTGATCTGCGGCAGCCCTTCAAAGGGGATGGTCACGAAATGCTCGTTCTCCAGCCCGAAAAGTCCGGGCACCAGGGCAACGGCCTTCTCGGCGTCCATCTGCAT
>JBMNTW010000063.1:0-8772 GCA_050945935.1 Christensenellales bacterium | reverse complement strand
GAAGAAGGATTTCTGCGAAAATCCGTGGTTTCCGACCCCCTGTTTGAGCGAAAAAACACCGCAGACAATACCCCCGCCGTCATCCACGTGGAACTTGTGCCTGGGGACGGCATCGAGCTGACCGTCACCGCCAAGGGATTCGGCAGCGAGAACATGAGCGCCGTGAAAATGCTTTCCCCCGGCGAGGGGGAACAGGGTGTTGTGGACTTTGTGGTCGAAACGGTGGAGCGCGCCGGCCCCAACCCCTGCCCGCCCGTCATCGTTGGCGTGGGCATCGGCGGAACGATGGAGTATGCCGCTCTGCTTTCCAAAAAAGCCGTTCTTCGCGAACTGGGGAGCAGAAATGATGACGCGCGCTACGCCGCGCTGGAGGAAAAGCTGCTAAGCCGCATCAACCGCCTTGGCATCGGCCCCGCCGGAACGGGCGGTCGAAACACCGCGCTGGGGGTCAACGTGCTGTTTGCGCCCACCCACATTGCCGGTCTGCCCGTGGCGGTGAACATCTGCTGCCACGCTTCCAGGCACGCGAAAGGCTCGATATAACAGCATAAAAAGTACATCTGGACCGGTCCACTAATTGCAACATTTTCCGATAAATGATCTGGATATATCCATTCTTTCATGGACCGGTGCAGAGGCGATTCCACCCGAACTTTCGCTGTTGTTGAAGTTCTGTATCACATCAACGCATTCCAAAAAGACCGAAAGGCATCTTTCATGAAGCTGACCCTTCCATTGGACGAAGCAACCGCCCGCCGTTTGCGCGCGGGGGACAATGTGCTGCTTTACGGGCCCATGTTCGTCGCCAGAGACGCCGCCCACAAGAGGCTGATTGCCCTTTTAGAACAGGGGCTTCCCCTGCCCTTCCCCGTTCAGGGTGAAACGATCTACTACGCCGGGCCGTCCCCTGCGCCGAAAGGGCACGTCGTCGGCTCCATCGGTCCCACCACCTCCGGAAGGATGGACAGGTATACCCCGAAGCTTCTCGACCTTGGCCTTCGCTGCACCGTCGGCAAGGGCAAACGTAGCAGGGAAGTTCTTTCCTCCATGCAAAAAAACGGCGCTGTTTACCTCGGCGTCACCGGCGGTGCTGCGGCGCTGGTCGCAAACTGTGTGAAAAGCAGCGAAATCGTGTGCTATGAAGATCTCGGTCCCGAAGCGGTGCGACGGATTACGGTGGAGGGCCTGCTTGCCGTGGTGCTCGCCGATTCCGAAGGGAACGACCTTTACGAACTGGGCAGAAACCAGTACAGGATGGACGATTAAAAACCGAAGGCGTTGCGCCTTCGGTTTTTTCTTCAGACGTATTTTTCAATGATTGCGTTCAGCCTTCCCTTCTTGGTGGTGCCGGTGGTGCCGCGGTACACGAACCGCCCGAACCCCCGGACGGAAACGATCTCTCCCTCTTTCAGGGTACGGCTGCTGTTTTTGCACAGCGCCGCGTCTATGTAGACTTTTTCCTTCAGAAACAGCTCCGCGCTGTCCTCCCGGGAAAGGTTGTACGCCTTGGCGACGACGGCGTCTATCCGTTCAGAGGAAATCTGAATCTTCTGCTCCGAAAGGCTGTAAAGCGGGCCTTCGGGGGGATGTTCCAGCAGCGCGCACTTCACGCCCTGCCTGCCCACCCTTGTTAAATTCTCTGCCACATAGCCCGCCATGGATGCCAGGCAGAACGCGAAGGCGCTTTCCCCTTTTACGGCAATGTCTCCCAGTATGGACCGTTCCACACCCAGACCGAGTATGGAACCCAGCACGTCCCTATGGGAAAGCTCCGCGCCGAACCGCGCGGCTACGGCGGAAATGCCGACGCAGGCGATGGGGAAGGGTTCTGCGTAGCCGAACGCATCCTCCGACCCGAAGCGCGCCACGCGCCTTTCGCAGTCCTCCATGCCGCCAAACAGCGTAAAGGGAAGCGGCAGCTCCTTTTTCATGGAAAGCAGCAGCGACTGCTCCTCCATGTTCAAAAAGCCGGTGAAGGTGAACCGCGAAGACTTTTCCGCCCGTTCGCACAGCTCAAAAAAGCGCTTTTTTGTAAGGGATTGATCCTTTTCCATGCCGGCATTATAGCAAAATGTATGAAAATCCGAAAGGGCGGCGGTTTTTTCGTACGGATCCTTTGATTCGTCAATGTTCTGTGAACCCTTATGCGCCTCGTTTGTGTTTGCCTGTGCTATCTGGTATATTTTCCATAAGGGATGACATCCCTGAGGAGGAAAACATGCCAAATGTGAAAAAACGCGCCGCTTCTTTTTTGCTGGCGCTTTGCACCCTGCTTCTTTGCTGCTGCGCGCCTGCCGAACCGCCCACAGAAACGCCCCCGCCGGCGGAAGGCGTGCTGGGAACGCCACTGCCTTCGGCAACGCCCGTGCCCACACCTTCGCCCTCCCCCGTTTTGTCACCCATATTGGAGCCGGACTTTCCCGAAGGGCCTGTGGAAAACGTCCTTCCTCCCGCGGAATCCGCCCGTTATTTAAAGAACGGCCTGCCTTACACCTGCCCCCACGGCACACAGGACATTTGCAATATTTGCCTTTCTGACGGCGCGCTGCCCCTGCCGGACGAAAACAGGCTGACCGCCATTTTGCGCTACTTGACCGCCCAGAGCAGGCTCACAGGATCTGAACACTGCGAAAGTTCTGGCGATTTCATTCAAAACGCCCTTTTTGAACTCGGGTACGAACCGGTTTCCCAGTCCGTCAGCACGGACAACACCGGCCACCTTCTTTCCGGCGAAAGCGCCCTGGCGTTCGGCGAAACCGTCCTTTCGATGGATTACGTTTTCGGCAGCGCCCAGGGCGTGCGCCAGGGAAGAGCAATATTCTGCGGCGACGGCTACCCCCTGCCCGAAAGCGCCGAAGGCGCCGTGCTGATTGCCAACGGCGCTTCCACATTAAGCGCGATTGCCGCGCTGGGGCTGGGTACGCCCGCAGGAGTCGTGCTCGTCAACACGGAAAAATACTTCGCCGACACCGTTCCTGCCCTCTGGCCGGACGCCGTGATTTTAGCCACGGATGACGCTAAATTGTTTGATTTGGTAAAATCAGGGGATATTTTGACGATTTCCAGCACAGAGAATGGCCCCTTTGCAAGCGAAAACCTGATCGCCGTGTTAAATCCCGGCGCGAAGGAAACCATCATCCTGTGCGCCCATTACGACAGCGTTTCCACCTCTCCCGGCGCGAACGACAATGCCGCAGGCGTGGCGCTTCTTTTAGAGCTTGCGAGGGTGTTTTCTGAAGTGGAAACGAATGACCGCGTGGTGTTTTTGTTCACCACCGGCGAAGAACAGGGCATGCTGGGGTCCTGGGTGTACACGAGGGAGCTTTCCAAAGAAGAACAAAGCAGCATCCGCGCCGTATTCGCGCTGGACATGTTCGCCGACAAAAATCAGGGCATGCCTTTGATTTATACCTGCAACGGGGAGCCGGACGCCGCTGTGAACAAGCTTCTTCTTGCCTGCGATCAATTCCGTTTGCAAAAACCGCTGCTTGGCAAGGAGTTCCGCTCGGACCACGCGCCGTTTTACGGCATCGGTCTGCCCGCAGCTTTAATCGCCCAGAGCGAGTCGGACGAACTCTACCACACCCCCTACGATACGATGGACAAGCTTTCCAGCAACATCATGGACCTGGTGTTCGCCTGGAACGCCGGCATACTCCTTCATTCGACCAATTAAAAAAGGCAGAAGCACATGAAGATTTTATTCGAGGACAATCACCTGCTCTGCGCCGTGAAGCCGCAGAACATGCCCGTGGCGGAGGACGAATCGAAGGATTTGGACCTTCTGACCGCCCTGAAGGGCTACATCAAGGAAAAGTACAGCAAGCCGGGGGAGGTTTTTCTTGGACTGGTCCACAGGCTGGACCGCCCCGCCGGCGGCGTGATGGTGTTTGCCCGCACCTCCAAGGCGGCTTCCCGCCTTTCGGACGCCATGCGCACCGGACAGTTCCAGAAAACCTATCTCGCCGTGGTATGCGGCTCTGCACCGGACCAGGGCGAGTTTTTGGATTACCTCATCAAGGACGAAAAAACCCATTCCACCCGCGTGGCTAAAAAGCAGGAACCGGGCGCGAAGGAAGCGCGGCTTTCCTTTGAAACGGTTGCCCGTTTAAAGGGGCTTTCGCTGGTGCGCATCCGGCTGCACACCGGTCGTCACCACCAGATCCGCGTGCAGTTCGCAAGCCTTAACCTTCCCCTGTACGGCGACGCGCGCTACAATCCCAACGCCAGACCCGGCGAGCAGCTCTCCCTCTGGGCGGCGACATTATCCTTCCCCCACCCCACCACGAAGGAAACCGTCACCGTTTCGGAGCAGCCGCCGAAGTTGTACCCCTGGACGGAGTTTGCGAAAAAGACCATCGCCTTTTCCATTCCCGTTCTGTACGAAGACGACCAGCTCCTCGCCGTGGACAAGCCGGTTGGCATGGAGGTGGAGGGAGAACTGCAGGAACTTGTGCGCAGCCGCTTCCCCGCCGCCCGCCCCTGCCACAGGCTGGACGCCAACACCACCGGCATTGTGCTGTTTGCGCTGACGGACAAATCCTATGCAGACATGCTCGAAGCCATGGAGCAGCGCATCATCGAGAAGGTTTACCGCTGCGTCGTCAAGGGGCGGCCTGTGCCTGCTGAAAAACGCTGCCGCGCATGGCTGAAAAAGGACGCTGAAGCCGCAAAAGTATCTGTTTTTGACCGTCCTGTAGATGGCGCAAGGGAAATCCTTACCGAATACAAGGTGGTGGAAAGCCGTAAGGATACCTCTTTGCTCTCGGTCAGGCTGATTACCGGCAGGACCCATCAAATCCGCGCGCATCTGGCGCATCTGGGGTACCCGATCGTGGGGGACGACAAATACGGCGACCGCGCCTTCAACAGGGAAAAGGGCGTCAAATACCAGCAGCTTCGCGCGATTCGGTTGAAAATCGACCTTCCGGATTACAAAATCACCGTCGAAGCGCCCGAAACCTTTTGAATCAGCTTCCAAACCAATGTTTTTGAGCGCCTGCTGCGACAGCGGGGTATTTTTCCATTTTAGAAAGGCACACTAATGCTATAATCATGATGCGTGAAGGTTGTGATTGCCAAACAGAAGGAGGATGCCCATCAATGGAAGATATTTTCGACAAAATCGTAGACGGCCTGAAAAAGGGCGCCAACACCGTCATCAAGGGCGCCAGTGTGGTGGCGGACAAGGGCGAACAGTTTGTGGAGCTCACCAAGCTTCGCGCCGCCAGGGCAAGGCTTCAGGATGAGCTGGCGCAGAACTACGAGGATCTCGGCCGCGAGCTCTACGAGATGGTGGAGCGCGACCACATCGTTTCCGAAACGCTACGCTCCCGGTGCGCGGTCATCGGCCATTTGAAGGCGCAGATCGCAGACAATATTGCCGAGGAAAACGAGCGTATCGAAAATCGCAAAAAGGAAGAGAAACGGGAAGAGCCGAAAGAAACTTACACTGAAGACGTGAAAGACGACGAAAAAGACGAAAATACGGAAAGCTGACCGTTTCTCAGGACAGTAAAACGAACGCGGGTGTCCCATTGTGGATAACCCGCGTTTTTTTCTTTCAAATTCCAGTGAATGTTGACAATGTGTGGAAAACGTGGAAAACTCCCGCGGCTTTACACAGTCTTTCCACCGGTTATAAACACCCGAAAAGCCAGTGTTTTGGGAATGCATCGGTACTTTTCCACCTGTCCACATCCCCTACGACTACTACTGCGTTTTACTTTATTTGGAGCAGCCGGTAAAAACGGGAGCCCAAAGACGAAAGGGCGAAAAAAAGGCAGATAGCAAAAACGCCCCGGTGCGGGGCGGCGTTGCGCATGGATTTACTCCTCGATCTTACGCTTGATGTCGTCCATCTCAGAAGCGAAAACCGGGTCTTTGGCAATATCTTCGGTGACTTTATCCACAGCGTGGATCACAGTGGAGTAATGCCTGCCGCCAAAGCATTCGCCGATCTTTTCCAAAGAGGCATCTGTCAGCGTGCGGCAGAGGTACATGGCGATCTGCCTGGGCGTGACCACTTCTGCGCTCCTGCGCTTGGAGGACAGATCCCCCGGCGAAAGCTTGAAATGCTTGGTCACCACGGACTGAATGTACGGAATGTCAATCACCGGCTTTTCCGGCGCCGCCGTCAGGCTGTCCTTCAGCGCTTCGGCGGCGAGTTCCACCGAAACGGGAACGCCCCGAAGTTCCGAGTGCGCCATCACGCGGGTCAAAGAGCCTTCAAGTTCTCTGATGTTGGTCTGGGTGTGCTCGGCGATGAAGCGCAGCACGTCCCCCGGCACCTGCATATTCTCGGTGATCGCCTTTTTTTCAAGTATGGCGATGCGCGTCTCATAGTCGGGCTTTTGAATGTCTGCCACCAGACCCCAGCCGAATCGGCTGCACAGGCGTTCCTCCAGCGCGGGGATCTCTCTCGGGGGCTTGTCCGACGAGATGATGATCTGCTTCTGGTGCTCGTACAGGGCGTTGAAGGTATGGAAGAACTCTTCCTGGGTTCCTTCTTTGTTCGAAAGGAACTGGATATCGTCCACCATCAGCACGTCCACGCTTCTGTACTTCTTGCGAAACTCCTCGTTCTTGTCGTTTCGGATGGCGAAGATCAGCTCGTTGGTGAACTTTTCGCTGGTGACATACATGATGTTCGCCGTCGGCGTCGCGTCGGCGATGGCGTTGCCCACCGCGTGCAGAAGGTGCGTTTTGCCCAGGCCCACGTCTCCGTAAATAAAAAGAGGATTATAGCGCTTGCCGGGGTTCTGGGCGACTGCCACCGCGGCCGCGTGGGCGAACTTGTTGGAAGAGCCTATGATAAAGGTATCGAAGGTGTACTTCGGGTTGATGGAGGTGGATGTTTCGTCTTCCTGCCTGGCCGATGGAACCTCCATTTCGCCGGGCATGACCACTTTGATCTTGTATTCGCGGCCCCCTGCGCGGTATAGAGCGTCCTCAATCGTCTGCGCGTAGCGGTCGGTCAGCATTTTTTTGACGAATTCCTCGTCCGTTTCGAGGATAAGCAGCCTGTCCCTAAGGTCCACGACCTTAAGGTCCTCGATATAGCTGCAGTAGGTCGCGGTGGAAAGCTCCTCCTTCAAAATAGGGAGCGTGCTTTCCCACACGCTTTCGGCAAGGTTCATTTTTTCCTCCATTCAATGTTGAAAAGCGGCACGCGTATCCACATCACTAATTCGTTCATGGAATTAACTATGTGAATACGCTTCGTACATTATAGCAAATGAATCGTCAATAGTGAAGCGTATATTGGGTTTTTGCGTTTTCCACAAAAACCACATCACACCAGTGTGGATAACGTGGAAAACTAGGGGTTTTTGTGTGGATAATGTGCAAAACCTTATCCATGGCGCTGTGAAGACTGTGGAAAAAGGGTAGCATCCAGCGCACGGCAAAACGTGTCGTCGCGTTTTTGCAACGATTGCATTCGTTTTCAAATTGTTTTTTTGTGTTTCGGGGAAGGTTACGGTACAATATCCAAAACCGGAGGTTGGATAATTTTGCTAAAACTTCCAGACAATGCAAGGCTGGGAACGCGGTATGCGGATGTGTGCTTTTTCGAAGGGAAAAACGCTGAAGCCGCCGCGAAAGAGCTGGATAAAAGGTATTTTCAAAACGCCCGGGCGGAAGCGGGATTTGTGAACGCCGATTTGACGGAGGAAGGCATTGCCGCGCTGCTTTCCCAAATCGATGAAAAGAGCGATGATTTCTGTGCGGAGGATCTGACGGAGGAGGAGCTTTTTTCTCCGGTCATACGGTGCTATCTGACTTTACTTCCCCGCCAAAATGCCGAATCAACAAACAGAAGCCCGCATATGGAAGGCGGGGAGCGAAGGCTGCTTTTGCGCCTCATCGCCGCATATTTCGGCGAGTTTTCAAAAACCGAGGAACTGGCCCTTTGCGAGAGGGTGATTCAGATGAAAAAATCCTCCTTTCTGCAAAGCGCGAAGGACGATCATTTAGCGGTACTCTGCCATGTCGCCCGCGCGGTCCTCAAAAAGCGAATCGACGGAGGTTTCCAATGAAAAAACTGCTATCTGCGCTGTTGATACTGGTGCTGTCAGCGGGAATCGGCATGAGCGCCGCTCCCGCTGCAGCCCTTACGATGAAAGGCAGAACCTATGCCGGCGAAAAACGCGCTGTTACGATTGCCGCCACCGAGAGCATTGCTCCCGGCGAGGCGGTGAAGCTCAAGGTCAGCGTAACTGGCTACAAAGACCCGGTGATCACCTACATCGTCAAAAAGCCGGGGAAGGAAAAGTACTCCTATCTGAAAAAGGAGACTGAAAAGACCGCCCTTTCCTACCGCCTTAACGGCGAAGGGGAATACAGCTTCAAGGCCATCGTCACCGAGCGGGACGGTTCCAATAAAAAAACCAGCGCCGCTGCAGTTTGCGTGGTGGAGGAAGCGGTGGTCATCGAAACGAGCGCCTCGGCCCTGAACTGGAACCCCAGGCTGGAAGCCCCCGCCCTGCCCGAAGCGCTCTATTCCGCCAAGGACGGCATGAACGCCATCAACCGGACGGTGCTGATTCTGGGCGATACGGTGAGCTTCCCCGCCTATAAGCTCAAGAACTTCTTCAGCCAGATCGGCAGCGCCGGCGATCTGCACAACGCCTTTTTGCAGGGCGGATCCGTGACGTACAGCGCCAAGTACGACCCGAAAACCGGCGACGGCACCGTTACCATCCATCTGGAGTACGACAGCGCCGGCCAGCTGGTGCGAAACTACTATTACGGCACCCCTACCGACGGCAC
>JBMNTW010000062.1:0-8802 GCA_050945935.1 Christensenellales bacterium | reverse complement strand
ATACTAGGCGTGGACCCCGGCCTTGCGACGGTGGGTTACGGCGTGATCGATGTGGCAAAGGGCAAACTTGTGCCCGTGGATTACGGGGTGATCGAAACGCCGGCGAAGCTGCCGCTGCCCCGGCGGCTTTCCCTTGTTTATCAGGGGATGAAAGATTTGCTGAACGTTTACTCTCCCCACGTCATCGCGTTTGAGGAACTGTTTTTTTACCATAATGTCAACACCGCGCTGCCCGTGGGGCACGCAAGGGGCGTTTTGCTGCTGGCGGCGGAGGAAGCGGGGCTGCCGATGTATGAGTTCACGCCCATGCAGATCAAACTGGCAACGGTGGGCTACGGCCACGCCGAAAAAAAACAGGTGCAGGAGATGGTGCGCGTGCGGCTGGGCTTAAAGAACACGCCCAAACCGGATGACGCCGCGGACGCCCTGGCCGTGGCGATCTGCTGCGCCGGCGCCTGGGGCCCGATGATCGACGATGAGTACGGAATCAAGTAGGAGGAGCGATGTTTGGTTTTTTGCGCGGAAGCGTTGCGGAGCTGATGGCGGACAGGGTGTATCTGGACGTCAACGGCATCGGGTTTGAAGTGTTCGCTTCCGGACACACCCTGTCCAAACTGAAAAAGGGGGCAGAGGCTACGCTTTTCACCCATGTGAACTTTGCCCAGGATTCCGTGGCGGTATTCGGCTTCTCCTCGGCGGACGAAAAGGAGATGTTCAAGCGCGCCATTTCCGTCAGCAGGGTGGGGCCCAAGCTCGCCCTCGCCATTTTGACGGCGCTGACCCCTTCGGAGTTCGCCATGTGCATTGTCGCAGGGGACGAGCGCACCTTGTCCAGGGTCCCCGGTCTAGGAAAAAAGACCGCCCAGCGCATTATTCTGGAGTTGAAGGAAAAAATCGCGTCCGAAGCCGCCATCGCGCCCTTCGAAGGGGCGGAAGCGGCAGCCCCCGCCGCCGAAGGAGCGGAAGCCGAGGCTGTCGGCGCGCTTGTGGCACTGGGGTACGACGCCCAGACCGCCAGCAAAGCGGTCAGAGCCGTTTCCGGCAGGGCGCAGGGCGTGGAAGGCATTTTAAAGGAAGCGTTGAAGGAGCTTGGAAGGCGGAGGTAAGGCTGGTCAATGAGCGAAAAGGGTTTTCGGTCCAGAATGGACGATGAAATCGTGGAAAGCAGGCTGATTTCCTCCGGTTTTTCCGCCGAGGACGTGGATGTGGAGTACTCCCTGCGCCCGCGGTTTTTGAGCGAGTACATCGGTCAGCACGAAGTAAAGGAAGCGCTGACGATTTCCATCGGCGCGGCGAAGCGCCGCGGCGAACCCATGGACCATGTGCTGTTTTACGGACCGCCGGGCCTGGGAAAAACCACGCTGGCGACGGTCATCGCCAACGAGCAGGGCGTGAACATCCGCACCACTTCCGGCCCTGCCATCACCCACGCAGGCGACCTTGCGGCGATTTTGACCAACCTCTCCGCCGGGGACGTGCTGTTCATCGACGAGATTCACCGCCTGAACCCCGCTGTGGAGGAGGTGCTCTACCCCGCGATGGAGGACTTCGCGGTGGACATCATCGTGGGCAAAGGCCCGGCGGCGCGGTCCATCCGGCTGGATCTGCCTCGATTCACCCTCATCGGCGCCACCACCAAGGCGGGCATGCTTTCATCCCCCTTGCGGGACAGGTTCGGCATCATCCACCGCCTTCAGCCCTACGAGGTGGAGGACCTGATCAAAATCATTACCCGTTCAGCGAGCCTTCCGCGGGTCAACGCCCTCATCACCCCCGGCGGTGCGGCGGAAATCGCGCGGCGGTCCAGAGGAACGCCCCGCATTGCCAACCGGCTGCTGATGCGCGTGCGGGACTATGCCGAGATGCGCTGCGACGGCGAGATCAACGAAATCACTGCCGCCGAAGCGCTGGACAAGCTGGGTATCGACGAGCTGGGGCTGGACGGGGTGGACAGGAACCTGCTTTTGTGCATGATAGAGAAGTTCGGCGGCGGTCCCGTGGGGCTGGACACGCTGGCGGCATCCACCGGAGAGGAAAGCTCCACCATCGAGGACGTGTGCGAGCCGTATCTGTTGCAGATGGGTTTCATTGCCCGCACGCCCAGAGGGCGCATCGTCACGCCTTTGGGATATGCGCACCTTGGCAGAAAACCGAAGGAAGAAGGCGGTCAGCTTTCGTTCTGAAGGCGCTTGTAATTTGCGAACCATCGTGTTATAATATCTCGATATAAAGGCTGTGAAGGGGAAAACCCGTTTAAGACCCGCGCAAAGAGAGCGAAGCGTTTGGTGAGAGCTTCGCGCGTCGGGAAGAACGGTTCCCGCCCCAGAGCTTCCGGGCGCAAAACCAGCATTGGAAAGCCCGGACGACCCCGGCGCGTTATGCCGTTCGAGGCTCCGTTTTTTCATTAAACGGGGCGAACGAGGTGGTACCGCGACAGCAATCGCCCTTGAAGTTTCAAGGGCGTTTTTTATTCCAAAAATAAACCAAGTTGAAATATGGAGGCAAACATGGCTAAGAAGAACGAAGAATTTGTGGCGCATATCGCCAAGCGCGCGGACGATTTTCCCCAGTGGTATACCGATGTGGTCCTAAAGACCGACATGGCGGACTATTCGGACGTGAAGGGCTGCATGGTCATCAAGCCGTACGGCTACGGCGTGTGGGAACTCATCCAGTCTGAAATGGACCGCCGCTTCAAGGAAACGGGCCACAAGAACGCCTACTTCCCGCTTCTCATTCCCGAAAGCCTGTTGATGAAGGAAGCGGAGCACGTGGAAGGCTTCGCGCCCGAAGTCGCCTGGGTGACCCACGGCGGCAAGGAGGAGCTTGCCGAGCGCCTCGCCATCCGCCCCACCAGCGAAACCATCATCGGCGCCATGTATTCCAAATGGATTCAGTCCTACCGCGACCTGCCGGTGCTTCTGAACCAGTGGTGCAATGTCATGCGGTGGGAGAAGTCCACCCGCCCCTTCCTGCGCACCGCGGAGTTCCTGTGGCAGGAGGGCCACACCGTCCACGCCACCGCCGAGGAAGCCGAGGAAGAAACCGTCAAGATGCTGCACGTGTATCAGGAGTTCGCCGAGAACGTGCTGGCGATTCCCGTCATCATCGGCCAAAAGTCGGAAAACGAGAAGTTCGCTGGCGCGAAGCACACCTACACCATGGAAGCCATGATGCAGGACGGCAAAGCTCTGCAGATGGGCACCAGCCACAACCTGGGCCAGAACTTCGCCAAGAGCTACGACATCACCTTCCTCGACAAGGACGGCACGCTGAAGTACGGCTACACCACCAGCTGGGGCACCTCCACCCGCATGATCGGCGGCCTTATCATGGTCCATGGCGACGACCGTGGGCTTGTCCTGCCGCCTAAAGTAGCGCCCGTGCAGGTCATGATTCTGCCCATCGCCCAGCACAAAGAGGGCGTGCTGGAAAAGGCGAACGAGATTTACGCCGAACTCAAGGCTGCGGGCCTTCGCGTAGAGCTGGACGACCGCGAAAACCAGTCTGCGGGCTGGAAGTTCAACGAGTGCGAGATGAAGGGCATCCCCGTCCGCGTGGAAATCGGCCCGAAGGACATCGAAAAGGGCACCGTGGTCCTCGTCCGAAGGGACACCTTCGAAAAGACCTTCGTGCCCATGGAAAACCTGGCGCAGACCATTTCCGACCTGCTGGTGGACATTCACGCATCCCTGCTGGAGCAGGCAAGAAAGCGCAGGGACGAGCGCATCACCGAGGCTACGGACTTCGAAACCTTCACCGAGGGCGTTCAGAAGGGCTTCGTGCGCGCCATGTGGTGCGGCGAGTCGGACTGCGAAGCCGAAATCAAGAAAAAGACCGGTGCCACCACCCGTTGCATGCCCTTCGGCGAGGAGCAGAAGCACCTTTCCGACTGCTGCGTCCACTGCGGCGAGAAAGCAAAGAAGATGATGTACTTCGCGAAGGCGTATTAACCCGCTCTTTGTGATTCAACAGCGGTTCACGCCATGTTGGCGAAGGTGGGGAAGTCGGTGGTCGTGCCGAAGTATTTGGCGATGGTTTCCGCGATGGTTTTCGCCAGCAGCTGCTGGTACTCCGCGGTCATCAGCAGCGCTTCGTCCTCGGGGTTGGACAAAAACCCGCACTCGATGAGCACGTTGGGCTGCTTCCCGCTGCGAAGCACGAGGTAATCCCCCGCCAGCGGCTGCTTTCGCGCCAGACCCACCGCGTCGTCCAGCGCGTTTTGCAGCATCATCGCCAGGGCATAGCCTTCTTCGGAGTCCTTGTCGAAGAACACCCTTGGACCTTTGGGCTGTTTGGTGATGAACTTGTTCATGTGTATGCTGATAGACGCGGTCAGCCCGTCCTGCGAAAGGATCTCCGCCCGCTTTTTCATGTCCTCCTTCTTGGTGCCGGCAAGGGCGTTGTCGTCGGTACGGGTCATGATCACCGACGCCCCCAGCATGCGAAGTTCACCGGCAAGATAAAGCGAAACCGATAAATTCAGCGGCGCTTCCACCGACCCGTTCGGTCCGGAGGCGCCGTTGTCAAATCCGCCGTGGCCCGGGTCCACCACGAAGGTCATGCCGCTTAACGGCCCTGAGACCACGGTGGCTTCCTGATTGGGAATGGCGCCTGTAATCAGCGCCGCCAGCAGGAAAAAAGCAGCGGCGACGGCGGCGGGCACAAGGGGCACACTGGCCTTTTTGTGGCGGTGATAAACGACGCGCATGGAAACCTCCGATCGGCAATGCATTGTGATGTTGAATTATATGAGAAACATTCTGTCGGACGACCCCTGCGCGCTAAAAATCTGTGGGCGCACTATTCACGATGCAAAAAAATTGATATACTTGCTTAAAGCGGTAAAAGCGGTTTTTGCGCTTTTTCGCCGAAACCGGAGGAACAGATGCACGACCTCAGAACGCGCATTGCCGAGCAGTACGGCGCCAAAGTAACCGAAGCGGACAGGCTGAACCCCCTGGTGCTCGCCTATGTGGGGGACGCTGTGTTCGAGCTGTACGTCCGGACGATGCTCACAGACGCCCACGACGCAAAAGCCCACGCCCTGCACCGCATGAGCGCAAGCCGTGTGCGCGCTTCCGCCCAGGCGCGGGCGGCAAAGGGGATTTTTGCGGAACTGACGGAGCGCGAAAGCGAAGTTTACACACGGGCGCGCAACGCCAAACCCCACACCATGCCGAAAAACGCCCAGCCGGAAGAGTACAGTTACGCCACGGCGTTCGAGGCGGTCATCGGCTACGCCTATCTTTCGGGGGACGAGGAACGAACGCTGTATTTAATGAAGCGGGCGCTGGAGATCGAAGCCGTGGTGGACGCGGCGGTTCCGCGCCCCTACAAGGGCTGAAGGAGGACTCATGGGCCGCGTAAACCTGCGCGTGAAACTGCTGGCAGCGCCGCAATCGCCGGAAAATACTGTCGCCATGGCGGCAAGGCTTTGCTACAGCGGCGCAATGATTCAGGAATTAAAGGAAAAGATAGAAGAAAAAGACCAGAAAGATTTCATCAACCGCCTGACGGAAATGGGGCATATGTCCCCGGTGGAACACATCAGCTTCACCTTCGGGGTGGAAGGCGTCAGCAGGGCGCTGCTCGCCCAGATCACCAGGCATCGCATCGCCAGTTTTTCCGTCCAGTCCCAGCGGTATGTGGACCAGGCGGCAGGCGGATTTGATTATGTGATTCCCCCTTCCATCGAAGCGCTGGGGGAAGAGGCTGTTGAAAAATACGTCCGCCAGATGGAAACCATCGCCGCGTGGTACGAAGAATGGGTAAACGCTCTGGGCGGCGGCAAAGAATCCGCCCGGCAGGACGCGCGCTTCGTGCTCCCCAACGCCGCCGAAACCAAGATGATGGTCACTATGAACGCGCGGGAACTCATCCACTTCTTCCGCCTTAGGGGGTGCAATCGCGCCCAGTGGGAAATCCGCGCCCTCGCCTGGGCAATGCTGGGGCTTTGCTATTCCGCTGCCCCCGCGATATTCGGCCATGCCGGTCCGGACTGCATCAACGGCGAATGCTCGGAAGGCAAAATGTCCTGCGGCAGGATGAAGGACGTGGAACACAAGCATAAGCAACTGCTCGACTTCGTGAGAAAACACGAAAGCGAACCCGACTTTGAGGAAAAAATGAGCGAATGGGCGATGTTAAACGCCTGAACGCCATCACCAGAATAACGGAGGATACACACTTTGCCGTACAAGAAACAGCGCGCGCCGGGATTCAAGAACGGACGGCCGCTTTATGAGGACAAGCCGCCCCGTCAGAAGAAGCAGGGCGAAAGCAGGGCCGAAGGCAGGAGCGAAAAACCCAAGGCCAAGTTCGCCCCCAAAAGGGAGGACGGTCCCCGCCGCGACCGGTTCGACCAGCCGGGCAAGCTCCGCCCCTATCCTAAAGATGAGGAAAGGCGCCCCCGCACCGCTCCGCAGGAGATGGAACGCAGGCCCAAACCCGTTCCGCAGGAACCAGTGCAGGACGACCGCGAGCTTCCCCTGATCCTTTACGGGCGCAACCCCGTGCGGGAAGCGATCAAGAGCGGCCGTTCCATCGACCGCATACTCGTGACTGCCGCCGGCGCGGAGGACGGCTCCTTGCGCGAACTCGTCCGCATGGCGAGGGACGCCGGCATCGTCGTTTCCGAAGTCACAAAACAGAAGCTGGACGAGATGACCCTTCCCTACGGTTACGCCGGCAAACCCGCCAACCACCAGGGCATCATCGCCCGTATGCCGGAATGCCAGTATGTGGAGGTCGAGGATCTTCTGGCCCAGGCGAAGGAAAAGGGCGAGGACCCCTTCCTCATCGTGCTGGACTCCATCAGCGATCCCCATAACCTCGGCTCCATCATGCGCTCGGCGCTTTGCGCCGGCGCCCACGGGGTGATCATCCCCAAGCGCCGCGCGGCGTCCGTCACCGCATCCGCCGGCAAGGCCAGCGCGGGGGCTGTGGCGTACCTGCCCGTGGCAAGGGTCGCGAACCTTTCCAACACCATCGAAGAACTCAAAAAAGCGGGGCTTTGGATCTGCGGTGCGGACGCCGCGGGCAAACCCATGACTAAGTGCGACATGAAGGGCCCCTTCGCCCTGATCATCGGCAGTGAGGACGAAGGAATTTCCCGCATCCTCCGTGAAAAGTGCGACTTTTTGGCCAGCATCCCGATGAAGGGCCCGCTGGACTCTCTGAACGCGTCGGTGGCGGCGGCGGTACTGATGTTTGAAAAGGTCCGCCAGGATACTGCGTCGAAATGTATCTGATCGTTGACGGCTACAACGTCATCGGCAACTGGCCGGAACTGATGTCTCTGGCGGAGGAGGATTTCGCCGCCGCCAGAGACTACTTAAAAGACACCCTCGCCAGCCACTGCGGTTACACCGGCGAACAGCTTGTGCTGGTGTTTGACGCGCACCAGACCAGGCGCACAGAAACCACGGAGGAGATCTTCGTCGGCAAAGGCAGGCACAAGCGGCCTGTGGGAAGGGTGGTGTACACCAGAAAGGGCGAAACGGCGGACAATTACATCGAGCGTTTCGTCCGCCAGAACGCGGGGGAGACCATGACCGTTGTTTCCGGCGACAGGCTGGTGCAGGTTCTGACCTTTGCGTACGCTTCCCGCATGTCCGCCAGAGAGCTTCAGCTGGAAGTGCGCAAAACCGCGAAGCTCATGGAGGAGCACGCGACCAACCGAAAAAAGAAATTTGCCCTGGAAACGAGGCTGGGCGGCGAAACGTATGTTGCTTTGGACGAATGGCGGAGGGAATGACATGAAAGCGCGCCCGATAGCTGAGAAGATCCGCGAGCTGACCGACGAGGAACTGATCCCCCTGGCCAGAAAAGGGGAGGACAAGGCGAATGACGAACTGTTCGAGCGATACAAGAACTTCGTACGCGCCAAGGCGAGAAGCTACTTTTTAATCGGGGCGGACAGGGAGGACATCATTCAGGAAGGCATGATCGGCCTTTACAAGGCGATCCGGGATTTCAGGGAGGACAAGCAGTCCTCGTTCCGCGCCTTTGCCGAGCTTTGCATCACCCGCCAGATGATCACCGCTATCAAGTCCGCCACAAGACAGAAGCACATACCGCTGAACTCCTATGTGTCTTTGAACAAGCCCGTTTACGACGACAGTTCCGACCGCACGCTGATCGACATGCTCTCCAGCGCGAAAACCACCAACCCCGAGGACCTGCTCATCGGACGGGAGGATTACGAGGCAGTGGAAAGCTGCATCGGCGAGGAGCTGTCCAAGTTCGAAAAGCAGGTGCTGATGCTCTACCTTTCGGGCAAGACCTATCAGCAGATCGGCGCGGAGCTGAACCGGCAGCCCAAAGCGGTGGACAATGCCCTCCAGCGCGTCAAGCGCAAACTGGAAAAATACATGGCAGACAGGGACATTCGCAATCTTTAAAAAATGTGAAACTTTGGCTGCATAACCGGACCGGAAACCATTTAGATGATTGACAAAGGACTACCCCTGCATTAGAATAATAGCGGTCGCGCCGCTTGCGGGTGTAGTTTAGTGGTAGAACTCCAGCTTCCCAAGCTGGCCGTGTGGGTTCGATTCCCATCACCCGCTCCAGCAAACGCGACCAGCCCGATACGGGCGCAATTTTAAAGTTAACGTACGGACTGCAAGGAGGTACAACCCCAAATGGCTAAAGCAAAATTTGAACGCACTAAGCCCCACGTAAACATCGGTACGATTGGCCACGTTGACCATGGCAAGACCACCCTGACCGCTGCGATCACCATGACGCTGAGCCAGTCGGGCAACGCGCAGGCCATGCGTTACGACGAAATCGACA
>JBMNTW010000061.1:0-8938 GCA_050945935.1 Christensenellales bacterium | reverse complement strand
ATACACTGTTGAAGCCTCTACATATGTTCTTAATGTCTTCCGATATTACCTAATGGACTCTAAGTCAGTCTTCTAATACGCGATTCGCACCAACACAGTTGATTCTCATTCAAAGTGCAAAACATAGTTTAGGGAGTAAACGGATGAATCGTGGTGATATAATCAGGTACGTTGATATGACAAACGAAGAAGGAATCTCCCTTCAACGTGGTATGAACTTTTATGTTGCAACAAAGAGTACGGCATCATTCTGATGAGTGTTCGTAAGAATGCGCCCTATGCTGATAAGTTTGAAGACAACGGAACCACAATTATTTACGAGGGGCATGACATTCAAAGGAATTTTGCTCCAAGCGGATCAGACCCAAAAACACTCGACCAACCTATGTATAATCCCACTGGAACTCTTACCGAAAACGGGAAGTTTTTCAACGCAGCTAAAAACTACAATAAAAATGGGAAAAACCCTAAAATCATCAAAGTCTATGAAAAGATTCAGGACGGAATATGGGTATACAACGGTTTCTTCAAACTCACCGACTCTTGGATTGAAAATTCTAAAAACCGAAATGTGTTTAAGTTTAAACTTGTAATGATTGATGATGAAGTTCAAACAGAATCTTCCGATGAACCGACAGTTTTGGAATTAGAGCACAACCGTTTGATTCCAACAGAGGTTAAGGTTGCCGTTTGGAAGCGAGATAAAGGCAAATGCGTTTATTGCGGTTCTGACAAAAATCTTCACTATGACCACATTATACCCTTCTCAAAAGGCGGGTCATCTACGACAGTGGCAAACATCCAGCTTTTATGTGCAACTTGCAACTTGAAAAAGCACGACAATATTGAGTGAATACTCACGTTGATATCGTTGTCACGAAGAGAGATTGCTAGTTGATGATTGCTTAACGCAAGCAATCTCCCACGCAAAAGAAAAACACCGAATCGAATACTGATTCGGTGTTTTTATGTTGGTGCGCGCGGCGGGATTTGAACCCGCAAGGTTTCCCCGACGGATTTTAAGTCCGTTGTGTATGCCGTTCCACCACGCGCGCACGGCAAGTATAAGTATGCCATAAGGAAGGTTACTTTACAAGCGGGTTTCGGCTGTCCCATTCATCGAAAATGAGCGATTTGGGGCAGGTTCGGAAGCGTTTCCAGCCGAAATCCGTTTGCTTCAGGCGCACTATAAATGAAACGGAACCGCACGAAAAGATGTCGTGCGGTTCCCTTCGTTTTGATGCATCAGTCCGCGCTGCCGTAAATCAGCGGCGGAAGGTTTTCCGGACTTTCTTTCCCGATGGTGATCGCCGCTCTCAGCTGCGCAATCGCCGCAGCGGCTTTGGCTTCGTCGTTGGCGTAAATCGTGGCGATTTCGGTGCCCTTTTCCACGCGGTCGCCCAGCCGGGCATGGACAACGATGCCTACCGCGGGGTCGATCACATCCGTCTTTTTGCTTCTGCCCGCGCCGAGCAGCAGCGAAGCCTCGCCGATGGACAGGGTGTCCATCGAGCAGACGAAGCCCGCTTTCTCCGCCGTAAAGGGGATGACGTGCTTCGCGGTCAGCAGCTCGTCCGGATGGTCGCAGCACCGCCCGTCCCCGCCCAGGGCTTTGAGCAGGTCGCGAAGTTTTTCCAGCCCCGCGCCGCTGCGCTTCGCTTCCAGCAGCTTTTCCCTGGCTTCCGAAGGGATGGTCGCCGCGCCGCCGAGGATGAGCATCCTTTCGCCCAGCGCCAGCGCCACCTGCATCAGGTTGTCCTCCTCGGGTATCTCGCCCTTCAGGGCGAGGATGGCCTCCCGAAGCTCCAGGGCGTTGCCCACGGCGTGACCCAGAGGCTGGCTCATGTCGGTAATCAGCGCCACGGTGCGCCTGCCCACGGAATCGCCGATTTCCACCATGGTTTTTGCCAGGGCGATGGCGTCTTCGGGGTTCTTCATGAACGCTCCGGAGCCAGTCTTCACGTCCAGCACGATGGCGTCGCTGCCGGCGGCGAGCTTTTTGCTCATGATGCTGGATGCGATGAGGGGGATGCTGTCCACCGTTCCCGTCACGTCCCGCAGGGCATAGAGTATTTTATCCGCAGGCACAAGGTTGGCGGACTGCCCGATGACGGCGATGCCCGTCTGCTTCACCGTTTGGATGAAGGTTTTTGTGTCCATATCCACTTTCACGCCGGAAACGGACTCCAGCTTGTCCAGCGTGCCGCCGGTGTGGCCCAGGCCTCTGCCGCTCATCTTGGCCACGGGCACGCCGCAGGCCGCCACCAGAGGTGCAAGAATGAGCGTGGTCGTGTCTCCCACGCCGCCGGTGGAATGCTTGTCCACCTTGATGCCGGGGATTTCGGAAAGGTCCACCACGTCTCCGGAATGCTCCATCGCCATGGTGAGCTCGGCGATTTCCGCCTTGCTCATCCCCTGAAAGCAGATGGCCATCAGCAGCGCGGAAAGCTGATAGTCGGGAATATCCCCGCTGACGCAGCCCGAAACAACAAAGCGGATTTCCTCCGCCGTCAGCTCATGGCCGTATCTCTTTTTTAAAATAATATCTACTGCGCGCATGTTGCTCCTTTTCCTTCCGCCGCGTTCGGGCAAAAACGCCGCCGGCGGAAGCAAATTCTCCAATGCTGAACTTTGATTCGCTTATTATACCACCGGGCGCTCAAAAAACCAACGCCGCCCGCGGGCACAGCACCCTAATAACTTTGACATTTGCCTTCTTTTGAGTATTATAATAGTAAACCCAAACGTACCAGAAACTGACGAGGACAATCATTTGAAACTTCATCCCAAAGTCGCGGATTTGCTGGGCGAGGTGACCACCTTACGCCGCGACCTGCATCAAATACCGGAACTCGGCTATACCGAGCACAAGACCCAGGCGTATATTTTGCACAAGCTCGAAGAGCTTTCGCCCGACCATCTGGAAACCATTGCGGATACCGGCGTCAAGGCCGTGTTTTACGCGCCGGGCGAACCGAAAACCACCACAGCCTTCCGGGCGGACATTGACGCCCTTGCCATTTTGGAGCAAACCGGCGTTCCCTTCGCCTCCTGCCACGAAGGCTTTATGCATGCCTGCGGGCATGACGGGCATACCGCCACGCTTCTGACCTTCGCCAAACTCGTCGCGAGTAATCGGCACAGGCTCGAACACAACATCGTGCTTCTGTTCCAGCCTGCGGAAGAACACATCGGCGGCGCCGCCCGCATGGTTGCGGAAGGCGCGCTGGAAAATCCCAAAGTGGACCGCATTTTCGGTCTGCACGTCTGGCCGGACGTGCCTTCGGGCATGATTGGCCTTCGCGAAGGGCCGATGATGGCGCAAACCTGCGAGTTTGACATTGTGGTCAACGGCAAGAGCGCCCACGGCGCGTCCCCCCACAAGGGGGTGGACGCCATCGTCGCCTCGGCGGAGATTATTTCCGCCCTGCAGACCATCGTCACCCGTTCCGTCGGCCCGCAGGAAAAGGCGCTCTTGACCATCGGCAAAATCGAAGGCGGTCAGGCGCGCAATATTATTGCGGACAGGGTCGTGATGAACGGCACGGTGCGCACCTTCAAGGATTCCGTCCACGAACATGTGAAAAGCCGTATTCAGGGCATCCTTGCCGGCATGGAACAGGTGAGCGAGGTGCACTGCACCTTCACAGAAGTCATGCACTACCCCGTTTTGAGCAATCCAAGGCCTCTTGTGGACCTTTTGCTCTCCCTTACGGAGCAGGACGGCGTGATGGTGATGGACGAGATCATGGCTGCGGAGGACTTCTCCTTCTATCAGCGATACGTTCCCGGCCTGTTCTTCCTGCTGGGCGTGGGCAGCGAAACCTACAAGGAGCCGCTGCACAGCCCGCGCTTTAATTTTGACGAGAAGGACCTTTTGGGCGGGGTCGAGATTTTCCGCCGCATCATAGGCCTGGAGTGACCCATGTACCAGCGATTTTCCGAGATTTACGACCTTTTCATGGCGGATGTGGACTACATCGGCTGGGCGAAAAAGCTGATGGCGGTGTTTGAAAAAAACGGGCTTCGCGGCCCGTTAAAGATTCTGGACGCCGCCTGCGGCACGGGCAGCGTCTCCATCCCCCTTGCAAAAGCGGGGCACGCCGTAACGGGTGTGGACCTTTCCGAAAGCATGCTGAACATCGCCGCCCAGAAAGCCCGCAAAGCCGGGCTTCGCATCCCCTTTGTGCGCCAGTCCATGACGGCGCTTTCCACGCACAAGAAGCAGGACGTGGTCAACGCCTCCTGCGACGGCGTGAACTATCTCACCGTCGACGAGGACGTGCGCGCCTTTTTCAAGAGCGCTTATGACGTGCTTCGCCCCGGCGGGCTGCTTTGTTTTGACGTAAGCTCCCGCTACAAGCTGGAGAACATATTATGGGGCAATACCTTCGGGGAAACCAGCGAGAAGGCTGCCTACCTCTGGAAGAACGCCTACGACCCTTCCTCCCACCTGCTGGAAATGGAGCTGACCTGTTTTATAAGCGCGGACGGGCAGAGCTACGAGCGCTTTTTTGAACGGCATATCCAGCGGGCGCACTCTGCGGAGGAACTGATGAAGCAGATGGCGGACTGCGGCTTTACGGATATTGCCGTGGTGGACTTTGAAACCGGAAAAGCGCCGGAAGACACCGCCGAACGACTGCTGTTTACCGGAAGAAAACCATTGGAGAGTTAACATGGATAAGCTGATCAAAGGCCTTATGGCCGATTCGATGATGAACTTTTACGCGATAGACGCCCCCGCCCTGGTGGAACAGGCAAGGCTGACCCACAACACCTCCCCCGTCTGCACCGCGGCGCTGGGAAGGGCGCTGATGGGCGCTTCCATCATGGGCGCGATGCTCAAAGTGCCGGACGCAGAAGTCAGCCTCATCTTCAAGGGCGGCGGGCCGGCGGGCAACATCGTCTGCGTGGGCAGGCAGGACGGTTCCGTCAAAGGGCTCATCGGCAACCCCGCGGTGGACATCCCCCCCAGGGATGACGGCAAACTCGCCGTGGGCGCCGCGGTGGGCAGCGAAGGAACCCTGACCGTCATCACCGACCTTCGCATGAAGGAGCCGTACATCGGCCAGAGCGAACTGCTTTCCGGCGAAATCGCGGAAGACATTGCGGCCTATTTCGCCAACAGCCAGCAGCAGCCCACAGCGGTATTCTTAGGCGTACACATGAACAGCGAAGGCATTACCGCCGCCGCCGGACTGATGGTTCAGGCGATGCCCGGCTGCCCGGACGACGTGCTGGAAAAGGTGGAAAAGCGCATGTACGCCGCCCAGGAGATGCCCGCGCTGATTTCCGAAGCCGGCATGAGTTTAGAGCGCATCATCGACTGGCTGTTTTCCGATTTGAACCCTGAAATTCTGGAAACGCTGACGCCCCGCTTTGTCTGCGACTGCGACCGCGACCGTCTGGAGCGCGCGCTTTTAGGGCTTGGGGAGCAGGAACTTTTGAAGATGGCCAGCGAGCAAAATGGCGCGTCTTTAATATGCCATTTCTGCAATACGGAATATAATTTTACTGAGGAGGAGTTAAAAGCTCTTGCCTCTGTAGCCAATGCCGCCCAAACCGAACGAAAGGACGCGCATGATTAGAACTGGTAACGTGGTGCCCTTTGCCCAGAACGCCGAATTTTTTCTGCGGCGCGGCGACGCGCGCATGGAGTCCGGCGTCCCGGCGGACGCCCTTGCGTTTTATAAAAAAGCCATCGAGCTTTCCCCCACAGAGCCTTCCGCCCACCTCCGCCTTGGTATCGCCTATGCGGATGCCGGCTGCGAAAAGCTGGCCATCCCGCAGCTTTGCGAAGCCATGTGGCGGGGCTCTTATGACGATCCGAACCTGTTTTTCCGCCTTGCGCTTTTATACATGGACGGCCACGAGTACGAAGCGGCCATCATCTGCTTTCGGGAAATGAACCGCATCGCCGAAAAACTGGGAGACGACTGCCCGGAAATCGGTCCGGTGTTCAGCGAAGCCCTCTCCCGTCACCTTTCGGAGGAGGAAAACTTAAAAAGCAGCCTGTCTGAAGAAGCCCGAAAGAAAATCGCGGAGCAGTCCTTAAAGGCGATGGAGGAGCTGGACCGGGGAAACATCAAAAAGGCCATCGCCCTGTTTGAGCGGGCCTGGGCTTTGGCTCCGGACTCCATCGAGCAGGCGAGCAACCTCGCCATGGCGTGCTATGTCGACAAGCAGTACGCCCGGGCCCTCACCGTGTGCAACAGCGCCCTTTTGCGCGACAGGGATAATTACATGCTGCGCTGCATTCTGGCGCTGATCTACCACGCCACGGGGGACGAGGCGTCCTTAAACCGTGAAGTGGAGTATTTGAGCGCCATTTCCGGCTCGGACCGGTTCGAGCGCATCAAGCTCGGAAGCACGCTGTTTGAAGTCGACCGCCCCGAAAGCGCCCTGAAGCACTTTCTGACCATACTGGAAACCGCCCCCTGCGACACCGAGGTTTTGCACATGGCGGCGGTCTGCCATTACAACCTCGGCAACATCGACGAGGCGAAAAAGCTCTGGGAACGGGCGCTGTTCCTCGACCCGAAGGACCCCGTTTTCATCTATTACACAGAGCTTTGCGACAAGCAGGCGATGGATATTTACGAGCCTGTCGTCACCTGCGCAAGGGAACTCCCCTTAGCGGAAATGCTGCGTCTTTCCGCCGCAATCGCGGAAATGCAAAGCGAATCCGCGGAGCAAAGAAGCGCTCATCCGGAAATCGAACAGGCCATTGAATGGGCGCTTCGCAGCAGCAACTGGCACATCGCCGGGCTGAACATCCTGCTGACGCACGACCCTGAACGCGCCGAACGGGAACTTCGCACCCGCCTTTGCGACGCCAGAGTCCCTGCGGACATCAAGCAGACGTACCTCGGCATGCTGTCGCTGCTCGGGGCGGAAGGGCCGTTCACGGCGATGATGGACTGCGGCGTGGCGGAAGTGACCATCAACGTGTTCAACGGACTGGACCAGCTGCACCCCAACTACCGGAAGGTGCCGGAACTGTTCGTTTCCAAGGCGTCCGAGCGGGGCGGCACCGAAGAACTCATCCACGAAGGCGTCGCCATCTGGCGGCAGTTCGTCACCGCGGTGGTGGACCACCCCGTCACCATCACCGATGCCCGTGTACCCGCTTTTGCGGCCGCGCTGGAATATTCCGCAAAACGCGCGCTGGGCGAAAGGGTCACCCAGATTGAAATGATTGAAGTTTACGGCGCGACGATTTCGCGCTTTCGCACCGCGAACCGCCTGATTTACGATCTCGTATTCAGCGGAGCTTGGGAGGAACACTTTGATTGACATTGACGGCCTGTTCAAGGCCACACTTCTGGAAAAACTGCGCGCCGGCGAAGACCCGGCGAAGCTCGAGGAGGACATGCCCGAACTCCTCCTCGAATGGCTGGACAAGCCCAACCCCGCCACCGGCGGCGTGTCGCCCAACGCGTATTTTTACGACATGGGCACCGAACGCCTGGCGGACGAGCTGTGCGCCTACGTTTCCGCCGGCAAGGAGCCGCCAGACCCGTTATTGAACGCGCTGGAGGACGCCCCCGATTCTGAAGTGCCTTTGTTTGAACTTCTTTGCGGAAAGCGGGGGGCCTTTTCCAATCCCGACCGCGCCCTGAAGGCAAAATGCGCCGCAGCGGAGCTTCTGAACCAGAAGGGCTCTGCCCTGCCCGTTGAGGCGTATCTGGAAATCGTGAAGCACCCCACGCCGGACACGGGGCTGAACGAAGCCGCCGCCACAGGTCTTCTAGCCATGGGCGAAGCGGTACGGGAACAGCTCCTTTCGGCGTTGAAGGGCGCTTCGGATGACGCGGCGGACTGCCTTTTGGACGTTCTGACCGAACTGCCCGAAAGGGACGAGCGGGTGTTTGACCATCTGGTGAAGCACTTCAAAGCCCGGGAGGAGCGCCGGGCGTTTTTTGCCGCCCTGTTCGCCCGTTACGGCGACCCCAAAGCCCTGCCCGTATTGGAAGCGGCTTTGCCCTTTGCCGGTTATGTGGATTACTGCGCCCTGCGGGACGCCATCGAGGCCCTTGGCGGAGCGGTTCTGGAACAGCGGGATTTTTCCGGCGACCCCGACTATGAAAAGTTGAAGCAGCAGCGATGAACGATTATTTTGCCACATGCAGATTCGGCCTGGAGGGGATCCTGGCAAACGAACTGCGCCGCATCGGCGCAGAAAACGTGTCCGCCAAGGACGCGCGGGTGGACTTTTCCGGCGATTTCTCCCTCCTATGCAGGGCGAACCTGTGCCTTCGCACGGCGGAACGGGTGTTTTTGAAGGTGGGTTCCTTCAAGGCAACCTCCTTCGAGGAGCTGTTTCAAGGTGTTTTTGCCCTCAACTGGGAGGATTACATCCCCAAAAACGCCGCGTTCCCCGTGAAGGGTAAGAGCGCGCGCTCCGGGCTGCATTCCGTGTCCGACTGCCAGGCGATCACCAAGAAAGCCATCGTCGAACGGCTGAAAAAGGCGCACAAGGTGCGCGTGCTGCCCGAAAACGGCAGCAAAATCATCGTGGAAGTGGGGTTGCTTGACGACGTTGCCACCCTCGCGCTGGACGCCAGCGGCGCAGGGCTGAACCGCAGAGGCTACCGCACGATGAACGCCGAAGCGCCCATCATCGAAACCCTTGCCGCCGGACTGGTGCTGCTTTCGGGGTATCGGGGCGAAGGGCCTTTTCTGGACCCCATGTGCGGCTCCGGCACCATCGCCATCGAGGCGGCGCTTATCGCAAAAAACCGCGCCCCCGGTATTGCGCGGGAGTTCGCGGCAGAGGAATGGCCCTTCTTGCCCAAAGGGTACTGGAAGGCGGAACGGGAACGCGCCAAAGCTCTTGAGCGCCCCGGTCCAATCAAAGACCTGAGCGGCAGCGATATTGACCCGTCCGTCCTCAAGCTCGCCCGCATCCACGCCCAGAAAGCCGGCGTGGACA
>JBMNTW010000060.1:0-8956 GCA_050945935.1 Christensenellales bacterium | reverse complement strand
GTGTAGCCCAGGATGTTGATGACCAGGGCCACGATAAACAGAATAAGGGCGGTAAGGCGGGCGGTACTTTCTTTCATTGCGGTCCTCCGTTGAATGGATTGAAGCAAAGGGATGCGTCTTAAAAAACGCGAATTCCGTCACTATACCTGTTTGAGATTGCGCATCAAAGTCCCTTCAGGAACTCGATGGCGGAAGCGAGCCTGCGGAGGCTTTCGTCCCTGCCCAGCAGCGCGGCGATTTCCACAGGGCCGCCGGGGGTGACCGCCATGCCCGAAAGGGCAACGCGCACCGGCCAGAACACGGCGCCGGTTTTGTGGCCCGTGCTTTCCACCAGCTGAGTCATGGCGGACTGGATGGACGCTTCGCTCCACTCTTTAAGCCCGTCAAAAGCGTTCAGGGCCAGGGGCAGAAGCTCCAGCGAAAGCTCCGGCGTGACCTTGTTTTTCTTGTTGGAAAACAGCTCGGCGGATAAGGCAGGGCGCTCCACCAAAAACGCGACCTTTTCGGGGATATCCGAGAACGTCTCCACCCTCGGCTGCAGCAGGCGGTTCAAAATGGACCGGTCCATGCCCGCCACGCCGGCCTGCGTATACCACACCTCGGCGTTTTTGCCGAAGTCTTCCGCAGAAAGGGCGCGGATGTACTCGCCGTTCAGCCACTTCATCTTCAAAGGGTCGAAAATCGCCGGCGACTTGCTCAAACCCTTGAGAGAGAACGCCTCGATGAGTTCAGGGATGGTGAACTTTTCCTGCTCGGTGCCGGGGTTCCAGCCAAGGAGGGCAATGTAGTTCACAATGGCTTCCATCAGATAGCCCTTTTCGCGAAAATCGGCGTAGGAAGCGTCCCCGTCGCGCTTGCTGAGCTTGTGGGTGGCGTCACGCATGATGGGGGTGAGGTGAACGTATTTGGGAATCTCCCAGCCGAAGGCCTCGTACAGCAGATTGTATTTCGGGGTGGAGGAAAGATACTCCATGCCGCGCATCACGTGGGTGATGCCCATCAGATGGTCGTCCACCACGTTGGCGAAGTTGTAGGTGGGGAAGCCGTCCGCCTTGATGAGCACGTTGTCGTCCAAGGTGCTATTCTCCACGGTGATGGTGCCGAAAATTTCGTCCGTGAACGAGGTTTCGCCCGATTCGGGGATGTTCTGGCGGATGACACAGGGGATGCCTGCGTCCAGCTTCTTCTGAATTTCCTCTTTGGAAAGGTGCAGGCAGTGCTTGTCGTACTTGAAGCTTTCGCCCCGTTCCTTCGCCTGCTCGCGGCGATTGTCCAGCTCTTCCTTGGTGCAGAAGCAGTAATAGGCGTGGCCGGATTCCACCAGCTCTTTGGCGTATTTTGCGTAAATATCCTTCCTCTGGGACTGGACATACGGGCCGACAGGACCGCCGACGTCTGGCCCTTCGTCCCAGGTCATGCCCACTTCCTTCAGGGTGTTGTAAATGATGTCCACCGCGCCGGCGACTTCGCGCGCCTGGTCGGTGTCCTCAATGCGGAGTATGAAGGTTCCCCCCTGATTTCTGGCGAACAGCCAGGCATAAAGCGCGGTGCGCAGATTGCCGATGTGCATGTAACCCGTGGGGGAGGGGGCGAAACGTGTGCGGACCATGGTTGACTCCTTGTGCTTTGATGCGGGCATAAACCCGTTTTTTCTATATGCGCATCAAACGCCCGGATTTGCCAGCCGGGCGGGGAAACGCAGATGGATGGATGCAACCGCACCCCCGCGGAGAACGCGGGGGGCGGGAAAAATGCGATTAAACTTTAAAACTGTCCTTCAGGCTGACGGCGCGGTTGAACACCGGCAGCTCCTCGGTGGAATCGGGGTCCTTGCAGAAGTACCCGACGCGCAGGAACTGGAAGGACCTGCCCACTTCGGCTTCTTTGAGCGCGCGCTCCACGAAGCCGCGCTTCACGATAATGGAATCGGGGTTGGCGCGCTCGGAATAGTCCAAATCCTTGGTGGCGGGGTCGTCGTCCGGCAGCAGCAGGTAGTCATACAGCCGAAACTCCGCGGGAACGGCCTCGGCTTCGGACACGAAGTGCAGCGTGCCCTTGACTTTGCGCTGGTTCTCGCCGCTTCTGCTGTCCGGATCGTAGGTGCAAAGAATCTCTGTGATGTTGCCGGACTCGTCCTTGACGACGGACTCGCACTTGATGATGTAGGCGTTCTTCAGGCGTACCTCGCCATCGGGGCGCAGGCGGAAGAACTTCTTGGGCGGATCCTCCATGAAGTCTTCCCGTTCGATGTAAAGCGTCCTGCCGAAGAGCACTTCGCGCGTGCCCGCTTCCTCGTTGCCGGGCAGGTTCTCAAAGGTCAGTTTTTCCACCCTGTCTTCCGGCCAGTTGGTGATGGTGACCTTGACGGGGTCGATAACAGCGCTCATGCGGTACGCTGTGGGGTTCAAATCCTCGCGCAGGCAGTGTTCCAAGAGAGCCGGGTCGGAAACGGAGTCCGCCTTGGCGACGCCCGAGCGCTTCAAAAAGTCCTTGATGGCGGCGGCGGTGTAGCCCCTTCTGCGCATGCCGCAAAGGGTGGGCATACGGGGGTCATCCCAGCCGGAAACCGTGCCGCTTTCCACCAGAGAGCGCAGATAACGCTTGCTCATTACCGTGCGGGCAAGGTTCAGCCTGGCGAACTCGATCTGGCGGGGCTTGTGCTCAAACTCGCACTGCTCGATGACCCAGTCATACAGCGGGCGGTGAATCTCGTACTCCAAAGAGCAAAGGGAGTGGGTAATGCCCTCCAGCGCGTCCTGAATGGGATGGGCGAAGTCATACATCGGGTAAATGCACCACTTGTCGCCCGTCTGGTGATGGGGCATGTGGAGTATGCGGTACAGCGCCGGGTCCCTCAGATTGATGTTGGGGGACGCCATGTCGATCTTGGCGCGAAGCGTCCTCGAACCGTCCGGGAACTCGCCGGCGCGCATGCGGCGGAACAGGTCCAGATTCTCTTCCACGGAACGGTCGCGGTACGGCGAATTTTTGCCCGGTTCGGTCAGCGTGCCGCGGTATTCGCGGATTTCTTCCTTGGAAAGGTCGCACACATAGGCAACGCCCTTTTTAATGAGCTTTTCCGCCAGCTCGTAGCAGGTTTCAAAGTATTCCGAGCCGAAGTGCTTCTCGGCGTACTCAAAGCCCAGCCACTTGATGTCGTACTCGATGGCGTCCACGAACTCCTCGTCCTCTTTGGCGGGGTTGGTGTCGTCATAGCGCAAATTGCACCTGCCGCCGAACTTTTCCGCGATGCCGAAGTCGATGCAGAGCGCCTTCGCATGGCCGATGTGCAGATAGCCGTTGGGTTCCGGAGGGAACCGCGTCACCACCGGCCCGCCGCCGTTTTGGATGAAATCGGCCACGATCTCCTCGATGAAATTCAGGCGTTCGCCCTCGTTTGTGGTAATGTCCGCCATTGCAACCTCCGTAATAATCAGTTTGGCTATCGGAAAACCCGGGAAAAACGCGCTGTTGCCCCGGTGTTGTCACTCGTTATGATGCGAAAAACCTGCGTATCTGGCGGATTTCCGGCCGCCGTCATCCACAGTACTTGAACTTCTATTTTGACGCAAAATCCCAGCTTTGTCAACGCCGTGACATCAGCCTTAAATCCCTGCCCGAAAGGCTTAAAACCCTTGAACTGCCTGCGTCCATCAATCGGGATGTGATGCGAGGCCCGTAGCGCTGCGCAATCTCCGCCGGCGTTAAGTTGCTGGCGGCGCAGGTGAACAGCCCCTCGGTGGTGCGGTGGTCAAACAGGGCGAAAAGACTGTCCGCGCTCACGGCGGAGTTCGCCGGTTCTGCGCCCAGATCGTCAATGAGCAGAAGCTCCACGTTGAACAAAGCGGCGTTTTCGTTCGCGCCGCCGCGGATGCGCTCCATTTCCGCGGCGAAGAACTTGGGCGCGGTGGTCAGCCGCACGGGAACGCCCCGTTCCAGCGCCCGGTTGCCCACGGCGTGCAGGGCGTAGCTTTTGCCCAGGCCCGTGCCTCCCACAATCAGCAGGTTTTTTACCTTGCCGTCGGGAAGGGCGTTGGCGTAATCCTCGCAGATGGAATAGAGCTTTTTGGAACTTTCCCGCTGGTCGCCTTCGGGCATGAGGGAAAAATCCCAGTTTTCGAAGGTGTCGCAGCACAGCCGGTCCAGATTGGAGAGCTTCGCCGCCGTCTGGTATCGCGCGCGCTTCATGCACACGCACTCCGCGCCGTCGGGAAGGGTACCGGTGTCCTTGCAGCAATCGCAAAAGTACCGCTTTTCCAGAAAATCCGCGGGGAATCCGGCAAAGAGCAGAGCCTCCTGCCGCTGCTTTTTCAGGGCTGAAAGGGCGGCATCGTCCTTTTTGATGCGGGCGCGGAGCAGTTCCTCTTCAATTTTGGCAAAACCGGGAATGGCGGCATGCACCGTCTGCAGCCGCTTTCGAAAATCCGCAAGGCTCTTGTCCCGCCGTGCCTGAAAAATCTCGGATACGCTCTTTTGCATGGCTCCCTCTGCCGATACTGATATCGATGGTGTGCTTTTGCGTTTACAGCCTGTTTACCAGTTCATCCACCGCGCCTTCGTCGAAGGACGGATTCTCGAACTGCTGGGCGCCCGTGCCCTTGGTGCGCTCCAGCATGGACTGTGCGCTCTTGCGCGCTTCCGCCACGGTCTTGATGCCTTCGCCCGCCCAGCGCGCAAGAAGCGCGTTCAAATAGGCAAGGGGGGAGGACTTGTCCCTCGCGATGGACGCGCCCTCCAACATGACTTCAAGGGGCAGCAGGGTGGAATACTTCGCCACCAGCTCCTTGTCCTTCTCCGTCACGCCGCGCTTGGAAAGACCCGCCGCAAAGAGCAGCTCTCTGGCGTCCGCCTCCAGCGCAAGGTCGGCTTCCACCTTTTCTTTTTCCAGAACGCCCCGGTCGATGAACCTGCCGATGAAGGCGTCCGCCTCCGCGAAGGTGTGCATGCCCCGGTCCGCCGCCGCAGAGCAAAGAAGGAGCAGCGTGTCGTCCTCCATGCCTGCGGCTTTCCAGCGGCGCAGGTACTCGATGAACTCCCGCTTGACGGTCTTTGCCCCCAGCGCCCTTGCGAAGGGGCGAAGGGTGGTCTTGTCCGCCTCGTCCTGGGCGGCGTCGGTGCCGATTGACTCCACGCTGGTCTTTCCTTCGGCGTATTTGCTGGCGAGCACCCGGTCAAGATACATGAAATTGGGCTCCCGGATGCGGGTGAGTTCTGCGCAGGCGGCGATGATGGCGTCCGGCGAAAAGCCCCACTCGTCCCGCCACTTGATGTAATAGCTATGCTCGTCCATCGTCGGCAGGCGCAGCATGCCGAGCTGGCGCACCACCGCTCTTGCGGGGCTGGTTAAAAGCTCGTACTGCTCCAGCTGCGCCCGTGCCTCTTCGCCGGAAAAAAGGCCCTTGTTTTTCAACGCCTGAATGTGCGGCGTCATGCGTGCCACAAGGCTGCGCTTGCCGCCTTCCTTCATGGCGTGTTCGGCGACGGCTAAAATCGCGTCCTCCGAAAAGCCCTGTTCCTCCATCCAGTTGTAAATCACGCCGTACTCCGCGGGGGTGAGCTGTTTGCCTCGTATCACCGTGGCGAGCTTGGCGTTGAACTCCGCGTAGCGGTACATCAGCCTGGTGGAAACCGCCGTGTCGGACGTGAACATCGCCGTGCGGATGCTGATGAGCTCGAACCGGTCCTGCTCACCGTCCACGGGGCGGACGATGCCCAGCATCTCCCAGTAGCGCATGGCGGCGAGCACGGTTTTCGTGTCCATCCCCAGCGCAGCGGCGAACTGGGAAAGCGAGGGCTCCGCCGCTTCGGGGTAGCAGCTTTGAAAGAGCGCGCTTAAATATACCTTCACATAGTCCGCCGGCGCGGATGGCAGAAATTCGGTCATGAAAAGGTTCTCGACGGGGGTCGAGCCGAATTTCACAGCGTCCTTCGCGCTGAGGATGAAAGGTTCCCTGGGCATGTTCGCTCCTTCGCTTCTTTGGGGGTGCTTCCCCGGATTGGATTTGCTGTATTATACCACGCCCCGCCCGTCAGGGTCTATATGCGCACTTGGTGGTATGACGTCCGCCGCGTACTCGCATCGGTGAAACAGTTTTAAGAAACCTGTTGGCATCTAGGATGAGATGTTATAAGATGTTCATAAATGCGCTATATAATATGAAAGGATTCCTCATGAAAATCCTGTGCCTGGGAGACAGCCTCACGTTCGGCAGTGTGGGCTTCTCCTACATACCCTGGCTGGGTGCGAACATCCAGCCCGTCAACAAGGGCAAAAACGGAGACACCGTCCGCGGCGCAAGAAGGCGCCTGCAGCGGTACCTTAAGCAAAGCAAGTACGACGCGGTTTCCACCGTGGTGGTGTGGATTGGCGTGAACGACTTGCTCGTTCCCTTTCTTGCAACGCTTTCCCCCCTTTGGAAGATGGTGATGAAACCCCGCTGCGCCTACAAGCGCTGCAAGGAGGAGGATGCCGCCTTCGCCGCCGAGTACGAACGCATGCTGGACCTTTTGAAAAAAAGCGGCAAACGGGCGGTGCTCGTGGGGCTGCCCGTGGTGCAGATCGAAGGCTTTCCGCCGGAAAGGCTGAAGTCTCGCAACGCGGTCATTCAAGATCTGGCGAAAAAACACAGCCTGCCCTATGTGGACGCTTACGCCCTTCAAAGCGAAGCGCTGCATGACAGGCGCGAGGAGTACTCCTGGGGCGTTTTCTGGCTGAATCGGTTGGCGGACGCCGCTATCATGGCGCTGTTTCAAAGCACCAAGGACCGCTGCGCGAAAAAACGCAGCCTCACGCTGACGGTGGACGGCGTGCACCTTGCATCCCGCTCCGCAAAACTGCTGGGCGCGGAAATCGGCAGGAAGGTTTTGCACCCGGCGGATTAAGTCAAAAAAGTGTAGCCCGAAGCACAAAACGGGCAAAAATTACTCAAAAACGTTTAGCTGCTATAGGCAATCAAGCAGTCACAAAAACTGTGAAACATCTATCAAGCCATCGGCGCATGCCGGTGGCTTGAAAAATTTTTTTGGAGGGCAGCAAAAATATTTGCACATTTAACTAACTTCCAGCAATCCTATAGATTTTATGGGATTCTCTCGGCGCTGGACCGGTATTTTGTTCTTGTTGCTCAATAAATAACAAGGGCGTGGAACAATTTTCCTGTAAAAAGGATATTGACAGGCACAAGCTTTCGGGTGCAAAATTCTTGACGTTGCGCAACGACAAGTTTCGACAGCACAACTTGGAGTTGCTTGTGACGTTACGCAGCGACCGGTTCCAAACGCAGGGAAAAACCTGTTTTTCAAAGTCTTTAAGGCAAAAGCTGCCTGGCTCGGTTTGGGACACATGCCGGTATTTACTATGGACTCGTACGGGTGAAGATCCGCCCTTTGCCGCAAAATAAGGACGCGGGTCGTTTCGCCATACAAACAATTCAACCGAAAAAGGGCGGCGGGAAGAAACACCCCGATTTGACGTTAATTTGACCGCATGCGCCCGAAAGAATACGCCTCACAGCGACAGGAGTTGCGAAACCGAAAACGCCGGCAAGGCGGGTTCGGGTGCGCCTGTAAATACACAACAGAACTGGAGCATGATTCATGAAGAAGTTTTTGTCTCTCCTCCTGGTTGTTGCCTTCTCGGCAGTCCTTCTGGTGGGCTGCACCGGCAACAACGAAGCTGCTCCCAGCCCCACGGCTGAGCAGGGACCCGAAGTGACCACCCCCGTGGAATCTCCGGAAGCCACCGAAGAACCCGCTGTGGAAGAACCCGTTGCCGGCGGTGTGAAGACCGGTCTGGCTGTCACCACCTCCATCGCCAAGTCCAAGGACGCCGGCGAAAAGGAAGGCTCCGCGCAGGCTGACTCCGTCGTCGTCGCCGTTCTGGTGGACGCCGAAGGCAAGATCATCGACTGCGTGATCGACACCGCTCAGTCCAAGGCCGCTTTCGGCGCTGACGGCAAGATCATCACCCCCCTCGACACCGAGTTCAAGACCAAGAACGAGCTGGGCGAAGAGTACGGCATGAAGGCCGCCTCCGGCATCGGCAAGGAATGGTACGAGCAGGCTGCCGCTCTGGCCGAGTACGTCATCGGCAAGACCGTGGAAGAAGTCCAGGGCATCGCTGTGGACGAGAAGGGCTATGCCACCGACGCTGACCTGAAGGCCTCCGTCACCGTGAACATCGCAGGCTACCTCAACACCATCGTGAAGGCCGTTGGCAACGCGCAGGAGCTGGGCGCTTCCGAGACCGACAAGCTGGGCCTCGGCGTTGTGACCAACATCAATAAGTCCAAGGACGCCTCCACGGAAGCCGAAGGCCAGGTGCAGTTCTACTCCTTCTACGGCGCTGTGACCCAGGACGCCGACGGCAAGATTACCAGCTGCATCATCGACGCCAGCCAGGCCAACGTGAAGTTCGACGCCACCGGCAAGATCACCTCTGATCTGACCGCCGCGCCCATGACCAAGAACGAGCTGAAGGAAGACTACGGCATGAAGGCCGCTTCCGGCATCGGCAAGGAATGGTACGAGCAGGCTGCCGCATTCGCCAAGTACGTTGTCGGCAAGACCGTTGACGAAGTCACCGGCATCGCCGTGGACGAAAAGGGCCATGCCACCGACGCTGACCTGACCGCTTCCGTCACCATCAGCATCAACGACATGCAGGCTGTCATCGCCAAGGCTGCGAAGTAAGCCAAATAACACAAAAGCCGCATCGGAGAGGCATGAATCATGCCTCTCCGTTTGGCGATACCAAGGTGATTTTTGATGAAAAAAACAGTCGCGGCAGTCCTGGCTTTGATGCTGCTTTTTGCTTTCGGCTGCGCGCCCAAAAAGGAGCTGAAGCGCTATCAGGCGGAGTTTTTGACCCTGTTCAACACCGTTACCAGGGTGGTGGGCTACGCCGAAAGCGAGGAAGCCTTCCGAAAAATCGCCCAGACCGTCCGCAATCAGCTGG
>JBMNTW010000059.1:0-8978 GCA_050945935.1 Christensenellales bacterium | reverse complement strand
GACTTCACAAAGCTGTTCGCGGCGTTCATCATCTCGTTCATGGGCTTTCGGGCGGTCTTTTCGGCAAGCTGCCGTGTGATGTCCGGAAGCATTGCGTCCACATCGGTAATCCTGTGCAGGGGCATCTTGACGGAACAGTACAGGGAAAAGTTGCGGATGGTTTTCGAATCGTAGTATTTGCGCAGGTTGACCGGCACCTGAATCTGGATGCTGCCTTTCTGCTCGTCTGTGGCGCAGCGGCAGGCAATGAAGATCAGCGCCAGAAGATAGGCGGTGACGGAAGCCTGCCTGCCCCGTGCCGCGGCGAGAAGCTGCGCGCTGTTCAGCTCAAAGTGGATGACCTGGCAGGGCCGCAAAAAGGACAAGGCGCCGCTCATCTGCACTGCGGGGCTGTCCGCAAAGCCGGAGGATTTTTCGGTCGGCTCCGCAAGGTCAAAGCCGTTTTCCGCTTCCTCCACGGGCGGGGTTTCGTCGATGTTTAGCACGTTGCCGGCGCAGGGGATTTCGTGCCCCAAAAGGCGCAGATATTCCGCCGCCAGGGTGGAGATGAACTTCATGCCGCCGGAGCCGTCCGTCAGGATGTGGAAGAACTCCACGCTCATCCTGTTTTTGAAGTACAGCACCCGGAAGGACTGGGAACCGCTCGCCCACACCGAAAGGGGGGCGCAGGGGCGTTCGGTTTCGGGCTCCACGTCGTACCGGCGCTTGGAAGCGTCCAGATAATGCCAGAACACGCCGTTTTTCACGGTGGTGGCAAAGCAGGGGAAGCGCTTGATGGTAAAGGTCAGCGCCATCTGCAAAAGCTCCGGCACCACGTCTTCCTTGAAGTACACAGAAAGCCGGAACACCGCCATGGTATGCCGCTTCATCGAAAGGGGGTATATCTTCGCCGCGGAATCCAGCGGAAACCACACCACCGGTGGGCGTGCGTAGAACCCCCAGAGCTTTTTCGGGCTCAGGCGAAGCAGGGCGTCCTCGATTGCGACGCCGTTTTTGGCGTAGTAGGAAAGCGCCGCCGCGAAATCGTTAAGCATCGTTCGCTTCTGCTTCCTGGGCAGCAGCAGATGACTGTCCAGCTCCGCGAAAAAGTCTGCCACCGCCTGCCGTTTCGTCGCCGGCAGGTCGGAAAGGTTCAGCCCGAAACGTTCTCCGATGGCGTAGTTGTTTTTAACGATTCTGATTTCCTTTTTCAACTCCTGTCTCCCCAAATCCGGTACTGTTGCGTTAAAAAAATAGTACCATAATCTGTGCCAAGGCGATACACCTTTCTGCCAACTCCCAACAGAACCGAAAAACGTGCAAATCGGTGCGCAAAATTGCTCACGGTGTGTTATAATCCTCACATGGGCACTGAATAAAGCTTCAACAGGATAGGAGAATACCAATGAAGAACATCGAGCTCATCATCTTTGATTTGGACGGCTGTATGGTCCACACCCAGCCGGACATTGCCCTCGCCTTCCAGAACACGGCAAAGGCGATCGCAGATATGGACATTTCCCTGGAGTTCGCGGGCGGCCTGATCGGCGGCGGGGCGAAAAAAGCCATGGAGCGCGTGTTCGGAGCCGACCGGCCCGATCTGGTGGAACCCGCCTTGAAATACTTCAAAGCAAGCTACGTCAACAACTGCTGCGAGCTTTCCACTGCCTATCCGGGCGTGATTGAAACGCTGGAACACTTCAAGGGCAAGGTCAAACTCGCCGTGGCGACGGCGAAGATTCGCGCCGCCACCGAGACCATTCTGAAAAAGCTCGGGCTGTTTGACTATTTTGACATGCTCGTCTGCGACGAGGACATGACGAAGATGAAGCCCGATCCCGAGTGCATCCACATCATTCTCAACAAGTTGAACGTCCAGCCGGAACACGCCGTGATGGTGGGCGACATGAAGACGGACGTGATGGCGGCGAAAGCCGCGAACGCCGGCTCCGTTGCCGTCACCTACGGCTACGGGAAGCTGGAGGATATCAAATCCGAATCGCCGGACTACATTGTAAACGACATTCGGGAACTGCAAAACATCATCGAACTGTAAGCGTAAAAGCAACCCCCGCGTTCGAAAGGGCGCGGGTTTTTTATTAGGAGGGGAGGAAGGCAAGGGGCGTTAAAGTTAGCTGACATCAAAGCGATATGTTTTTTCTTATAAGTTGCACCCGTGCATTGAGTTGACAACCCGGTCACAAGTAGGTTAAGATTTTGACAAAACCATGGCAAAAGGCACATTTCCAAACGGACAGAGAGCAAATCAGAAAACACCGATTATTTGTGCAGCCCGTCACCATTTCGCTGATTTACGAAGGATTGGAGTACCCATATGCTGGTTTTGTGCGGGATCCTCATCATTCTGCTGCTCGGCTTCATCGCATTCAAACGGACCATCCCGATTTTTGTGGCGGTGGTGTTCGTTCCGCCGCTGGTGGGGCTGCTTTTCGGGATCGAACCGCAACAGCTTCTTTCAGCCTCGGTTTCGGGCATTGAGTCCATGCTGCCGAACATGGCGCTTTTGCTCTTTTCCATCTTCTTTTTCTCGGTCATCATCAAATCCGGTTTCTTTGACGGCGTTCTGGGGGCGCTCAGCCCGTTTTTTGCGAAAAATCCCCTGTTTTTGATGGTGGGAACGGTGCTGATCACGGTGTTTGTGGCAGCCGGAGGGTCCACCATCGGGTCGTACATCGTGGTCATACTATCCATGCTCCCGTTTTACAGAAAGCTGGGCATTTCCTCCCGCGTTTTGGGGCTTGTGGTGGCGGCGGCGGCCTGCGTCGGAAGGATTTTTCCCTGGACGGGGCGGACGGTATTGTTAACCTCCATCACCGGCATGGACCCGTCTCTGCTTTTTCAAAACTCCTACGGAGCGATGCTTTTAGGCTTTCTCGGCTGCGGGCTGGTCATCGCCTATTGTGCAGTGTGGGTGCGAAAACACCCAGAACCCCCTCAGGCGCTGGACCTTTCCGCCCGGCAGGGCATAAAAAAGGACGCCCGCTTCTGGCTGAACGCGGCGCTCTATGTGCTTTGCTGCGCCTGCGTGCTGTTTGTGGACGTGCCGGGCTATATGATTTTTCTGGTGTTCGGCGTTATCGCCGTTGCCGTCAACTGCCGCAGCCAGCAGCAGAGGAAAGAGGTGTTCTCCTATGCCGGGAGCATCGCGTTCCCCGTTTGCCTGATGCAGATCGGCGCGGGCGTGATGATGGGCGTGTTCAACAACTGCGGCATCATGGACGCCATGCTTCAGGCGGTTTCCGCCGCGCTGCCCGAAACACTTCACCGCTATCTGCCGCTGATGCTTTCCGCGCTTTCTACGGTGCTGCTTCTCGGCATGCCCTTTCAGTGCCTGTTTGCCGTTTTGCCGGTGGTGGCGGGCATCAGCACGCTGGCCGGGGCTTCGCCGGTGGCCTGCGTGCTGCCGTACATCATCCTCTTCCCGCTGGGGTACGCGCCCTTCACCACCTATAACGCCGCCATCGACGATTTGCTCGAACAGCCCAAGGGCACGCATCTGCGTTTTGCCATGCTGCCGCTGGGGGCTATTCACGTGCTGCTGCTTCTGCTGGGCATGCTGTTCGGCATCTTTTAATGGTCAGACAAGCTCATCCAGGAAGGCGATGAAGTCCCTCGACTGGGGGCTCAACGGCTTGTTCTTGTGAACGAACACCCCCAAAGGCCATTCGGGAAGGTTCAGCCGGAAGCACCGGATCTGGTTCAGGTAGGGGCTGCTTTTCAGGGATGTGGAGCTGGCGATGGTGATGCCGATGCCCTCCCGCACCATGGTGATGCCCATGTCCGCGCTGTGGGAATGGGCGACGATGTTCGGCGTTAAGTTGCTATCTGCATAGAGCTTCAGCACCGTCTGCTGCAGCCGCATGTTCTGGTGGTAGCCGATCACCGGCTCGTCCTTGAAGGCGGAAAAGTCCACAAAGGGGACGGAAGAAGCGGTACCGTGTTTGATCTGCTCCTCGGTGACGAGATACGGGTCCGTCAAAGGATCCTTTTCGTGTTTTTGGGGCGCGATCAGATAAAACTGCTCGGAGGAAATCTGCATAAAGTCAAGGTTGGGGTCGGTGGAGGGCCCCGCGCCGAACACAAAGTCCAGCTCGCCCTTGACGAGCTTGGGCATCAGCTGGTTCATGAACAGCTCGTAAATCTGAATCTTGACGTTGGGATGGATGCTCTTGAACTGGGCAATGCGCTTGATGAGGTGCCGCGCCCGGGCGGGGGTGGCGCCGAAGTTGATTTCGGTTTCTTCCGAATTTTTCAGCGCTTCGAGGCTTTCCATCATCTTCTGCTCGATTTCGCAGATGCGCTCCACCGCCTGGATGACGATTTTGCCCGCGGGCGTCAGCCCCAAAGGGCTTGTGCTTCTGTCAAACACCTTGACGCCCAGTTGATCTTCCCAGGAAATAATAAAGCGGCTGAGGGAGGGCTGGGTCATATACAGCGATGCCGCAGCCTTGGAAAAGCTGCGCTCTCTGGCCACCGCGAGGACGTACTTCAGCTGATGCAGATTCATGTATGCTCCCCTTAAGTCGGAATGGCGCCGTTCGCATGACATACCTACTCACTAGTTATAACATAAACCGCATAACTTTCATACCACTTTATCAATTTGTATAGTTACTATAGGTCGTGTTAAACTAAAAACAAGCAAACTGCTTACCGCTGTGTACATTTTAAGCGGCAGCATGCTTTTTGTCAGATCAGCACCGGGACCGACCGCATTCTTCGCCCGCTTCGGCAATAACTCGACAAAACTCGAAAACACAGAAAAAAAGCAAATTTCTTTGAGCGGCGTTTTGGCAGCTCTGGTTCAGTGCGCTGTTGAACCCGCTTGAACGAAACTTCTGTTTCTTCTGGAAGGCACCATCCCAAAACTCAAGGAGGGGTAAGTATGGCAAAGAAAGAAATCTCCAGACGCGACTTTCTCAAAGGCGCGGCGATCGGAGCTGTCGGCGTAGCCAGCGCGGGCCTGCTCGGCGCGTGCGCCACGTCTGCCGCGCCCGAAGCGGATGCGCAGAAGACTCCGGAAACCACGCCCCAGCCCCCTGCGGCAACTCCCGAACCTAAAGAGGAGATTCAGTGGGACTATGAGGCGGATGTCGTCGTCATCGGTTCCGGCGGCGCCGGCCTGCCCGCCGCGCTGAAGGCCATGGAGGACGGCGCTTCGGTCATCATCGTCGAAGCGAACTGGGACGTCGGCGGTCACGCTGCGGTCAGCGGCGGCAACCTCCACTCCGGCTGCGGCACCGAAATCCAGAAGCGCTACGGCATCGAGGACTCTGCGGACCAGTACTATCTGGACCACACCACCGGCATCGTTCTTGCCGCCCGCTATGACGACCGCGCCTACGTCCGTTCCGTTGCCGACCATATGCGCGAAGCCTATGAGTTCATTCAGGAAAAGGGCGTCATCGTGGCGGACAGGGAGCCCACGCTGCCCTACTCCGTAAAAGACGGCGGCACCGAGCCCGAAACCGTGCCGAGGTGGACCTACACCGACTCCACCACCGAGGGCTGGGAGTCCTACACGGGCAAGACGAACAACGGCATCGGCATCACCAGGCCTCTGGAGAGGACGATCCGCAAAAACGGCGGCAAGTTCCTTCTGAACTACCATATGGACAAGATCATCCGCGAGGAGCACTGGTCCGGCCGCGTGCTTGGCGTCATGGCAAGCTACACGCCCACCATCCTGCCGGGTGAAACCGCGCCCCTCAAGAGCCTGTGGAACGAGAACAATATTGAAACCACCAAGGAAAAGGTCTATGTCCGCGCGAAGAAGGGCGTCGTCGTCACCACCGGCGGTTCCACAGGCAACGTGTACTTCCGCACGATGTTCGACCCGCGCCTCGGCCCGGAACTGGACGGTCTTTCCGGCGAACCCTTCTCCAAGCAGGACGCTTCCGGCGAACTCGCCGCCATGGAAATCGGCGCCTGCCTGGGCACGCTGGCCATGTACCAGCAGCACGGCGGCCACCAGGTGACCATGCCCAGCCTGTTCGGCTGCCAGTACGGCTACGGTTCCGGCTACACGCCCAAGAGCCCCATCTTCAAGCTCGCCAGGGCCACCGGCATCACCCCGGACTACAACAGCCTGTGCATCGTCAACATGCTGGGTCAGCGCTTCGCCAATGAAGACTTGGCGGAAGCCGGCAAGTACAGCTACGACTCCTATCACTTCTTTGACGCAGCTTTCGCCAGCGTCGTCATCGACCCCGAAGGGGACGGCAACGCCGTTCGCTACGGCGGCCCCATCTGGGCGATCTTCGATCAGGACTGCGCGGACCGCAACGGCTACACCATGGAGCAGGGCCAGGTGGACTACGACGCCGGCTACTGCTTCAAGGCGGACACGCTGGAGGAGCTGGCGCAGAAGGTCGTCAACAAGTACTATGAGCATGTGAAGATGGATCCCCAGAAGCTGGTGGAAACCATCAAGAAGTACAACAGCTATGTCGAAGCGGGCGAAGACGCCGAGTTCGGCAAGAAGACCCTGGGATACAAGATCGAGAAGGGCCCCTTCTACGCCGCCTGGGCGACCCCCTGCCTGCACGATACCTACTCCGGCCTCCGCTGCAACGACAAGATGCAGGTGCTGGACATTTACGGCAACGTCATCCCCGGCCTGTACGCGGGCGGCGAATGCTCTGCCGGTATGAGGATCCACGGCTTCGGCCGCGTCATCACCAGCGGCTACATCGCCGGCAAGTTCGCGGCTGCTGAAAAAGTCTGATTCTAGCGGCCAACTCTTAAGAAAAGCAGGGCACACGCGGGTAAATTACCGCAGTGTGCCCTGCGCAATAAGGAGAAGAGAGGAAAAATGTCCCATAAGAAAGCTATTTCCAAGGCGGCAGTCTTGATTCTTGCCGCGCTTTTCGCGTTGATTGTGCCCCTGACCGTGCTGGCGGAGCCTGAATACAGCACCGACGGCACCTGCACCGGCCCCGGCTGCCACACCGAGGACGAGCTGCCCGATCTTTTGGGCCATTCCGGCGGCGGGCAGGTTGCCACCGAAGCGCCGGAAATCGCCCAGATCGAAGGGGCCGAGTATTTCACCGCCGCCGCCAAGGGTTTTGGCGGAGAGGTGGAGGTCACCATCGCCGTGAAGGACGGTCAGATTGCCGCCATGACCGCCTACGGCGCGAAGGAAACACAGGGCATCGGGTCCAATGCCATTGAACAGCTGCCGGAGAACATCGTCGCCGCCCAGAGCTGGGAGGTGGACGCCGTTTCCGGCGCCACGGTGACCAGCAAAGCTGTGAAGGAAGCTGCCAAAGCAGCCATGATTCAGGCAGGCCTCATTGAAGCAGAGGCTGAACCCACCCCCGCTCCCGTGCCGGAAACGCCCACGCCCACTG
Organism: Christensenellales bacterium; assembly: GCA_050945935.1. Lineage (GTDB taxonomy): Bacteria > Bacillota > Clostridia > Christensenellales > CALWSW01 > CALNBC01. The sequence continues at coordinate 1,626 of JBMNTW010000059.1, read as the reverse complement.
AAGCGCCTGTTTCGAGCAGTGCGAAGGAGTACACCGCCACCGCCAAAGGGTTTGGCGGCGACGTGGAAGTAACCTTAGGCGTGGAGGACGGGAAGATTGTGAGCGTGGTAATCATCGCCCTCAACGAGACCCCCGGCATCGGCAGCAACGCCGTCGAACAGCTGCCCCAGGCCATTATGGACGCGCAAAGCTGGGAAGTAGAGGCCGTCTCCGGCGCCACCGTGAGCAGCATGGCCATCCGCGAAGCTGCCAAGGCTGCGATGACCGAAGCCGGTCTTCTGGAAGAGGAAGCCGTATCCCCCGCCCCCGCCACCGAGGTGGAAGTGGAAGCTCCGGTGGAGGAGGAAACCAAATCGGGCGGGGTGGATCTGGTCATCATTGCCATCGCCGCCGCGTTTGTGGTGGTGGCGGCGGTCATCATGATCGTGTCCTATCGCCGCAGGGATTGATGCAACACAATGACGGACAGGGGCGGAGCTTGCCGAAAGCCCGCCCCTGTTGTACGATGGAGAAAAAAGGAAAGCTGACCGGATGGATGGTTTGAAACGGTTTTACCGCATGGTTTCCTCCATGCGGTTCGGCCTTGCCCTGATGGGGCTGGGCGCCGCGTTTTTGGGCGTCGGGGGACTTCTGGTGGAAGGCGGCGTGGCGGATACGCTTGTGTTCCGCGTTCTTTTAGGCATCGTGCTGGTCAACATGGCGGCGTGCACCGTCAACCAGACTGTTCAGTTCGCAAAAAGCTTTGGGCGCGGGGAGTCCGGCGCGAAAAAAACGCGCCGCGCCGCCCTGATTGCCCTGCACGGCGGCATTGTGCTTGTTCTTTTGGGCGGAGCTTTCAACAAATTTGAGGGTTTCGGAGAAAAAGTGCTGCTTTTTCAGGGCGAAAGCGCGGACATTGCCGCCATCAGTGAAGGCAAATATCCTTACTCCCTGACGGTGAACGGCTTTACCATCGAATACAACAGCAACAGAACCGCCTCCCAGTATTTTGTGGACATCACCATGAACGACGCGGAACAGGAGGAGCGGCTGACGCTGAGCGTCAACGCCCCGGCCTCGTACAGGGGCGTGAAAATCTACTATTCGGAGTATTTCAACCTTTACCAAATCAACACGCTGACCAAAGAAGGCAGGTTCCGGCAGACGGAATGCTGGGAAAAGGAGTACGCCGAACTGCCCGAAGACGCACAAACCGCGCTGATGCCCCTTGCCTATGACCCGGGTGTTGAAAACGACGAAACCCGTCCGCCGCTGGTGTTCCACGCACTTGCCAATGGGGAAGAGGAGGAGCGCATCCTCCACGCCGAGCTTGGCAAGTGGTACGACCTGGAACCGGGCCTTTTTTACCAGTTTGGAAAAGTGAAGCCCCACGTGGTGCTGGCGGTCAAGGCGCAGCCGGGGAACGGGTTGTGCGCCTTCGGGGCGTTTTTGATTTTCGCGGGAACGCTGCTGGCCTTTTTCCGGAAGAAGGAAGGCTCTTGATTCTGAAAGAAACACCGGACGGCTTCGCCCGGTGTTTTCCGTTGGGAAGGGACAGAGCGTGCAACGGCTGCCGCAAGCGAACACGTTGCGCGGCGCGGCTTTTTCTAATATAATCGTTAAAACAGCCCCATTGTGCCAAAACTG
>JBMNTW010000058.1:0-8980 GCA_050945935.1 Christensenellales bacterium | reverse complement strand
TCGTGCTGGGACAGGCCATCGGCCGCTGGGGCAACTTCTTCAATCAGGAAGCCTACGGCATCGCCGTCACCAATCCCGCCCACATGTGGTTCCCCATGGCGGTGCGCATCGACGCGACCAACACCATTCACTACGCCACCTTCTTCTACGAGTCCATGTGGTGCTTCCTGATTTTCGCGTTCATCATGCTGATGGGCAAACGCTTCAAGCACCGCGGAGACTGTTTTTTGTGGTACGTCACCCTGTACGCTCTGGAGCGCGCACTTGTGGAAGGGCTGCGGACGGACAGTCTGTATCTGGGCGATGTGCGCGTTTCCCAGCTTTTGAGCGCGCTGCTTTTCGTTGCAGGAATCACTTACATCATCTGGCGGCATCTTAAGGAAAAGCGCACCGGCGTGCTGGTGGGCGCGCCGCCGTACTTCGCCCAGAGCCCCAGGGATGTTGACGATGCTGCGATAACAGAAGCCAGCGAACCGGCAGCCGATTCCGAGTTGGAAGTAAAATCGGAAGTTGAACTGGAAGCAGAGCCCGTAGCAGAGCCCGACCGTCAGGATGAACCCGAAAGGGAAACAGGCGATTCAAACGAAGGCGGCGAGTCCGACCCTAACGAACCATAACGGCATTCCCCGGCATTGCGTTGCGCAATGCCTTTTGCCGCAGTGAACGAAAGATGAGAAAAGAGGCGCTTCCCACGATGCGAAACCTTACCCTTTTAACGGATTTGTATGAGCTGACGATGATGTATGGCTACTTCAAAAAGGGCATGCACAAAAACATCGTCGTATTCGATATGTTCTTCCGCCCGCCTAGGAACGGGTCGACCTATGCGCTGGCCGCAGGTCTTGAACAGGTAATCGACTATGTCAACAACCTGAATTTCGACCAGGACAGCATCGATTACCTTCGTTCGCTGAACCTGTTTGACGAGGACTTCCTGCAGGAACTGGTCAACTTCCGGTTCACGGGCGAGATTTACGCCGTGCCCGAAGGGACGGTGGTGTTCCCCTACGAGCCCATCGTGCGGGTCAAGGCGCCGATTTTTGAAGCGCAGCTTCTGGAAACGGCGATTCTGAATATCATCAACCACCAGACGCTGATTGCCACAAAGGCGAGCCGCGTAAAGTACGCCGCGGGAGACGCGGACGTGATGGAGTTCGGCCTGCGCCGCGCCCAGGGTCCGGACGCTGGCATTTACGGCGCCCGTGCGTCCTACATCGGCGGCTGCTGCGGCACCAGCTGCGTGCTCACCGGCCAGATGTTCGATATTCCCGTCAAAGGCACCCACGCCCACAGCTGGGTCATGTCCTTCCCCGACGAGCTGACGGCTTTCCGCGTGTATGCGGACGTGTATCCCACCGCGTGCCTTCTGCTGGTGGACACGTATGACACCCTAAAAAGCGGCGTTCCCAACGCCATCACCGTGTTCAGGGAGCTGCGCGCCAAAGGTCACGAACCCCTCGGCATCCGATTGGACAGCGGCGACCTTGCCTACCTTTCGCGCGAGGCTCGCAGGATGCTGGACGAGGCGGGCTTCCCCAAGGCGAAGATTTTCGCCTCCGGCGATTTGGACGAAATGCTGATTCGAGACCTGCAGATGCAGGGAGCAGCCATCGACGTCTGGGCCGTGGGCACCAAGCTCATCACCAGCGACGACTGCCCGGCCCTCGGCGGCGTGTATAAACTCGCCGCAGAGGAGGAAAACGGCAGGCTCGTGCCCCGCATCAAGCTTTCGGACAATCCCGCCAAAATGACCAACCCCGGCTATAAAAAGCTGATTCGTATTTACGATTCCCATTCCGGCATGGCCATTGCGGATTTGATCATGCTCGATCACGAAACCATCGATACGAGCAAGCCTTTGCGCATTTTCGACCCCGTGGAAACCTGGAAGACCATGAAGATCACCAACTACACGGTGAAGGAACTTCTTGTTCCCATCTTTGTGGACGGCAGGCAGGTTTACGAGTCTCCGGATGTCCACGCCATCCAGAAAAATGCCGTGAAAGACCTTTCAACCTTCTGGGAAGCGTACAGAAGGCTGTACAATCCCCATGTGTATAAGGTCGACCTGTCCCAGGAATTGTACGACACCAAGCAGGAAATGATTAAAAAAGCAGTCAAACAGGACTGAGAACGACAATATCTGGCGGGCATATTCTTTCTATCCTACTCCATACTAAGCGAGCAGCGTTTCCTAAATAACGCGCTCGCTTTTTCATGCGGAGGTGAAAGATGGATACACAGACAGTGCTCGCCATTTTGCAGATCGTTATGATGATGTGCGTGCTGTTTTTCGTTGCCCGGCGAAACAACGGCATCAGGCCTCCGACTGCGCCGGGCTCATTCAAGAATTCCGACAAAGAATACCAAAAGCTTCGCGCGCTTAGGGCCACCACCCTGACCATACCTCTTTCGGAGCGCACCCGCCCCACCAGTCTTTCGGACATCGTAGGTCAGGAGGACGGCATCCGCGCGCTCAAAGCCGCTCTTTGCGGCGCGAATCCCCAGCATGTGCTGATTTACGGCCCGCCGGGCATTGGCAAAACCTGTGCCGCCAGGCTGGTGCTGGAATACGCGAAATCCACGAAAAGCTCGCCTTTTAAAAAGGACGCGCCCTTCATCGAAGTGAACGCCACCTGCGTGCGCTACGACGAGCGCTCCATCGCGGACCCGCTTATCGGCTCGGTACACGACCCGATTTATCAGGGCGCAGGTGTTTTGGGCAACGCAGGCATTCCCCAGCCCAAGCCGGGGGCTGTAACAAGGGCGAACGGCGGCGTGCTGTTTCTGGACGAAATCGGCGAACTTCCCACCATGCAGATGAACAAGCTTTTGAAGGTGCTGGAGGACAGAAAGGTGTTTTTCGAGAGCGCCTACTATTCGCCGGACGACACCGCCATCCCGCCCTACATCCACGATATTTTCAAAAACGGCATGCCTGCGGACTTCCGTCTGATAGGCGCCACCACCAAACAGCCCAGGGATATTCCCGAGGCCATCCGTTCCCGCTGCATCGAAATCTTTTTCCGCCCCCTTCGCACCGACGAGCTGGAGGAAATCGCCCACAAAGCCGTGGCGAAAACAGGACTGAGTATCAACAAGGACGCTGCCCAGGCGGCGGCGCGGTACGCAGCGTCCGGCAGGGAGATCAACAACATCGTCCAGCTCACCGCCGGTATGGCGATGCAAGAGGGCAGAAGCTTCATCACCCTGGAGGATGTGGAATGGGTGGCGTCCACCTGCCGTTACCGCGCCCGGGTGGAAAGAAGCGTTCCCCAGTCCGCCTCCATCGGCACCGCCAACGGGCTTGCCGTGATGGGTGACGGCACGGGCTTGCTCATCGAGATTGAAGCTTTGGCAACCCCCACCGAACGGGGGAAGGGCACGCTGAAGGTCACCGGCATCATCGACGAAGAGGAGCTCAACGCCGGAGACAGAAGGCTTCGCCGCAAGGGCAGCGCCGCCGCATCGGTGGAAAACGTGCTCACCGCCCTTCGCCTGACGGAAGGCATCGACGCGCGGGATTACGACATTCACATCAACCTACCCGGGGGCATCCCCATCGACGGGCCCAGCGCCGGCATCGCCATCGCCGTGGCAACGGCATCCGCCATCCTTGAACGGCCGGCGGACTGCAGGCTGGCGATGACGGGGGAAGTTTCCATCAGGGGCAACGTGCGCTCTGTGGGCGGCATCCGGAGCAAACTCGCCGCCGCCGCGGCAGCCGGCGCCACAAGGGTCATCATCCCCCAGGAGAACGCGGCGGAAAAACAGCACTTCGCCGGAATGACGGTGCTCACCGCCAGCCACCTTTCCGAAGTGCTGGACATCGCCTTCGGCGAGCGGAAGGAAGCCGGCGCAGCCGAAGCACGACTGCTCACCGCCTCGGAAAGCAAAGCGTAAAAGAATCAAACAGGCAAGACGACGGAGAACCTCCGCCGTCTTTCTTTTTGGCAGGAACTGGCGAACAGATCTTGTACATATTATGAACTATGAAAAGTTTACCGCATATGCTAAAATACGAGATAAGTGTGAAGACACGCACCGTAGAATAGGGCGGCAGGAGGCGCCAAAGGAGCGGTGAGTAACTAGCGCCAGGACCGGGAAACCGGTCGACGAGGACCGGAGTTATCGAAAGATTCGGCGGATGCTCCGGGGCTGAGCGCCAGCCTTTTCCAAGCCCAAAAACCCGGGGAAACCCGGAAACAACAGGTTTGGACGCGCAAATATGGCTGTAAGGAGAAAATCAAATGTGCGGAATCGTTGGATGCGCAGGCAGAAAGCCTGTGGCACCTTTGCTTGTCGACGGCTTAAAGGCCCTCGAATACCGCGGATACGACAGCGCAGGAGTCGCCCTTTCCCAAATGGGCGGACTGCTCGTCCTTAAGAAAAAGGGCAGGGTCTCCTCGCTGGAAGACGAGATCAACAAGGTACACCCGCTGGGCACCACCGGCATTGGCCACACCCGCTGGGCGACCCACGGTGAACCGAGCGACGAAAACGCGCACCCCCACGTTTCGGGGAACGAGGACATTGCCGTTGTGCACAACGGCATCATCGAAAACTACGCTCCGCTCAAAAAATGGCTGATGGAACAGGGATTCCAGTTCCGCAGCGATACGGATACCGAAGTGGTCGTCCACCTGCTTTCCTATTATTATAACGGCGATTTGAAGCAGGCGATGATCAAAACCGTGGAAAGGCTGTCCGGCTCCTATGCTCTGGCTGCCGTAAGCGCCAAAGAACCGGGAAAAATCGTCTGCACCCGCAGGGAAAGCCCGCTGGTGGTGGGATTCGGCCAGGGCGAGAACTATCTTGCCAGCGACGTTTCCGCCCTGATTAAACACACCAGGGACGTTTGCTTCCTGGGCGAGAACGACATTGCCGTGGTCGAGGCGGACGGCATCCGCCTGTTCGACTGCGAGGGGAACCCGGTGAACCGGGAGCATTTCCGCGTGGATTGGGACATTTCCGCCGCGGAAAAGGGCGGTTACGATCATTTCATGCTCAAGGAAATTTTCGAGCAGCCCCGTGCGCTGAAGAGCACCATCATCCCCAGAGTGCATGACGGGCGCATTCTTTTTGAAGGCATCGACGAGGACTTTTTGCGCTCCGTCAAGCGCATCGTGATCTGCGCCTGCGGCACCGCGTACCATGCGGGGCTGGTGGGCAAGCGCTGGATCGAGTCTTTCGCCCGCGTTCCCGTGGAGGCGGACATCGCCAGCGAATTCCGCTACCGCGACCCTATTTTGTCGCCGGATGACCTTTGCGTCGTCGTCAGCCAGTCCGGCGAAACGGCGGATACCATCGCAGCTTTGCGCACCTTTAAAAAAGGCGGCGGAAAGGTGCTTTCCATCACCAATGTCGTCGGCTCCACCGTCGCCAGGGATTCGGACATGGTGGCATACACCTGGGCGGGGCCGGAAATTGCCGTCGCTTCCACCAAGGCATACACCACCCAGCTTGCCGTGCTGTTCATGCTGGCGCTGGAACTGGGCAGGGTGAAGGGTCACCTTTCGAACGAGAAGTACGAAGAACTGCTCCACGGGCTGATGGCGATCCCCGCCCTGGTGGAAAACGCGCTGGAGCTTTCGGGTTACGCCCAGAGCGCCGCGAGAAGGCATTTCGCCCAGGGGAATGTGTTCTTCATCGGGCGCGGGCTGGACCAGCCCGCCACGATGGAAAGTTCCCTGAAACTCAAGGAAATCAGTTACATTCACAGCGAAGCCCTGCCGGCGGGCGAGCTCAAGCACGGCACCATCGCCCTCATCGAGAAGGGCACCCTTGTGGTGGCGATGTCCACCCAGTCCGCGCTGCGAGAGAAGCTGGCGTCCAACATCAAAGAAGTGAAAGCCAGGGGCGCCCATGTGCTGCTCATCGCCGGCAAAGCCGCGGCGGACGCCATCGAAGGGGTGGACGAAGTGCTGCCCCTGCCGGAAATCGCCGACGAGCATGCGCCGCTCATCGCGGTGATACCTGCGCAGCTGTTCGCCTACTACTGCGCGACCTTGCGCGGATTCGACCCGGATAAGCCCAGGAACCTGGCAAAATCAGTCACAGTGGAGTAATATGGATGAAAGCCCGGAACGGGGCGGCGGAACGCCGCTCCGTTTTCGCACCGGCGGTGCGCAAAAGGCGCGCACCGGGCGCAAAACGGCGAACCGGTCACAGTTTCGCTTGTGCTTGCGCTTCTGGTGTTTATGCCATACATTGCCCTGTCCCGTTTGCTTGCAACGTCATGGGCGTGACTGTATAATACTCCAAGGTAGGAGGAAGACATATGATTGACAATGAAAGAACGCTTATGCCGCTCATACCCTTGCGGGGGCTGACGGTTTTTCCATACATGGTAATCAGTTTCGATGCCGGGCGTGAAAAAACCGTTGCCGCGATCAACGAAGCCGTCGAGAATGACAGGCTTTGCCTTCTCGTATCCCAGAAAGACGCAACCAAAATCGAAGTCGGGCAGGACGACCTGTACGATATCGGTACCATAGCCCGGATTAAGCAGGTTTTAAGGCTTCCGGGCGATTCCGTGCGCGTCTTTGCCGAGGGTCTGTTCCGCGGCAGGGTGGAGGAGATCGTCTCCGACGAGGAGTTTTTTGAAGCGCAGGTGACCCTGCTCGAATCCAGAAACGACCTGTCCGAACTGGAAACCGCGGCGATGTCCCGAAAGCTTGCCGAAGCTTTCGAAGCTTACGGACGCGCCAGCGGCAAAATCAGTGGCGAGACCATGCTCTCCATGCTGGTGGAGGAGGATATCGGCAAACTCTGCGATACCCTTGCCGCCGGTGTTCTGGTGAACCTTGCCGACAGGCAGGAGATTCTCAACTGCGTGGATGTGCGCGCCCGCGCCGAAAGGCTGCTCGCCATTTTGCGCAGGGAGACCGAAATCCAAAAAATTGAAGTTCGCATTCAAAAACAGGTCAAGTCCAACGTTGAAAAGGCCCAGAAGGAGTACTACCTTCGCGAACAGCTCAAGGTGATCCACAAGGAGCTGGGGGACGAGGGGGACGAAGACGAGATCGACCAGATCAAAAAGCGCATCGACGAGCTGCCCCTGCCGGACGAAGTCCGTGCCAAGGCGGAAAAGGAGCTCAAGCGCTACGCCCAGCTGCCCTCCGGCTCCCATGAAGTTCCTGTGGTGCGCAACTGGCTGGACTGGATGATGGACCTTCCCTGGGGCAAGACTACTGACGACAATTTCGACCTTGAAAACGCCAGGAAGGTGCTGGACGACGAGCACTACGGCCTGGAAAAGGTCAAGGACAGAATCGTCGAGCATCTGGCGGTGTGCAAGCTGAAGAACGACACCGGCGGCACCATACTCTGCCTTGTGGGCCCTCCGGGTGTGGGAAAAACCTCCATCGCCACATCCATCGCCCATGCGACGGGCAGGGCGTTCACCAGGATGAGCCTGGGCGGCGTCAGGGACGAGGCGGACATCCGCGGTCACCGCCGCACCTACATCGGCGCCATTCCCGGCAGGTTCATCACCGCCATGAAGCAGGCAGGTTCCATGAACCCCGTGATTCTTTTAGACGAGGTCGACAAACTCTGCAGCGACATGCGGGGCGACCCCGCCGCCGCTTTGCTGGAAGTGCTGGACAGCAACCAGAACGCCGAGTTCCGCGACCATTACATGGAAATCCCCTTTGACCTTTCCAAGGTCCTGTTCATCACCACCGCCAACAGCATCGACACCATCCCCCAGCCGCTGCTGGACCGCATGGACGTGATCACCCTTTCGAGCTACACCAGCGAAGAAAAGCTGGAAATCGCCAAAAGGCACCTTCTGCCCAAGCAGATCGCGGCGCACGGGCTGCCGCCAAAGTCTGTCACCATGCCGGACGAAAGCCTGCGCGACCTCATCGAGTGTTACACGAGGGAAGCAGGCGTGCGTGAACTGGAGCGCAGGATTGGCGACGTTTGCAGGAAAGTCGCCGTTTCCGTGGTGACAGAGGGCAAAAAGCGCGCCATCGTTACCCCGAAACAGGTGGAAAAGCTGCTGGGCAAGCCCAAGTTCAGAAAGAGCGAAAAAGACGTCATCGACAAGGTGGGCGTCGCCAACGGTCTTGCGTGGACCCGCGTGGGCGGCGAGCTTTTGCGCGTCGAAGTCGCGGTGCTGAAGGGCAAGGGCAAGCTGGAGCTCACCGGCAGGATGGGCGACGTGATGCGCGAATCCGCCCAGGCAGCCTATACCTATATCCGCACCCACGCCGCCAAGTGGGACATTGACCCCCTGTTCTATGAAAAGGTGGACATCCACATTCATATTCCCGAAGGCGCTGTCCCCAAGGATGGCCCCAGCGCAGGCATCACCATGGCGGTGGCGATGGTGTCCGCCCTGTCCGGAAGGGCGATCAAGGGCGACGTTGCCATGACGGGTGAAATCAGCCTGCGCGGCAGGGTACTGCCCGTGGGCGGCCTGAAGGAAAAGACCCTGGCAGCACTCCGCGAAGGCATGACCACCGTCATCCTTCCGAAGGAAAATGCCAAGGACGTTCCGGAATTTGCCGAGTCCGTGCGCAAGAACCTCAACATCGTATTCGCCGAGGAACTTTCCGAGGTGTTTGAGGCCGCACTGACCCAGAAGAACAGCGTTTCTCCCTTTATCGACGAAATGTGCGGTTACCGTGCGCCCGCACCCGAGGTGGTGAGCTGATGCTGCGCATCAAAAAAGCCGAATTTGTAACCAGCTGCAGTCTGGGAAGCACTTTGCCGGATCTTGGCGGCGCAGCCCAGATCGCCATGGTGGGCAAGTCGAATGTGGGGAAGTCCAGCTTCATCAACGCGCTTTGCAACAACTCAAAGCTGGCCAGGACTTCCGCAACGCCCGGCAAAACGAGGCTGATCAACTTCTTTTCCATCAACGGAGGGGAGTTTTACCTCGTGGACCTGCCGGGATACGGCTATGCCAAAGCGCCCAAAGGGGAACAGGAAAAATGGGCGGAACTGATGGAGGGATACCTTCGTTCAG
>JBMNTW010000057.1:0-9035 GCA_050945935.1 Christensenellales bacterium | reverse complement strand
CGAAAAGTTGTCGTCAAAAATATCCCTGTTCAGATACTCCCAGTGTAGTTCCCAGAAGGTGTTCACGTCTTTTTTCGGAATTTCCTCAATCCGGATCACAGTTTTCCTCCCGCTTCATTATGAAAGTCCCTCATGCTTACCAGAACCCGTACCTTGAAAGAATCTCGCCCACGGTGCCCACAAAGTCCTCTTCCGCACCCCAGGAGAACTTGAAAATAGGCCCCTGCCCCCCGCCGGAGCCGATGGCGTCCACATACACCGTGTCCCCCTCGCCGCTGACTACGACGGTGAGGCTCGCCCGGTTGTTGGCGCGCCAGTAATACTTCTCAAACACCATCACATAGATTCCCGTAGGGCCGGCGGAACGGTAGATGCTGTCCACCAGCTGGCAGCTGAGGCCGCTGCTTTGAATTTCATGGGCAAGAAGCTCGGCGATGGCGTCCGGGCTTCCGGCTCCGGTCATGGATAGCGATGCCATGATACCCTCCTGCAACACGATTTGCATTACAGGATTATTATAGTGCAAAACAGCAGGTCCTGACAGAGCCTTTTCATCAACTGTTTGGATACCCCGAAAACGCAGAGCGGAGCGCGATGTGTCTACTATCCTTCATAAGATGAATAGAATAATAGCGGCAGAGGTGCATACAAGGAAAAGGAGAGAAACCTCGTGATAAAAACCTTTCACCGGGAGCAAAGGGACGAACCCATCACAAAACACTTTACCGTGAACGACTTCTGGGCCTGCCCCGACCATACGGAAATCGTACTGGACACGGAGCTCGCGGTGGTCTGGGAGGCGTTGTACGCCCATTTTGGCGTGCGTCCGAGGCTGCAAAACGCCTTCGGTCCGGACGCAAAGGACTATAAGCCCCATCCCGCCTCCTGCTATCGAAACGCGCAAAACTGGACGGGTGACCGGAAAAACCCCCACTGCAAAGGCATGGCGACGGACGTGTACATCCCGGGCATTGCCGCGTACCGGCTCGCGCAGTTTGCAGAAACTCTGCCGCAGGTGGGCGGAATCGGGCTTTATTTAAGCAGATGCGGCGAACTGGATAAGGTGGACCGCATCCACATAGACACCGGCGCAAAAAGGCGCTGCCGGTGCTGCAACCAGCAGACCCGCGGCCACACGCCCGGCTTTGGCGGCATTCCCTGCAACTTCAAGCTCGGAAGCCGTTCCCCCGCCGTGGAGGAACTCCAGCGCAGGCTGAACAGCCTGGGTTACGACTGCGGCGAGCCGGACGGCGTTTTCGGCAGGACGACGCAGAGCGCTGTGGCTGCGTTTCAGTTCGACGCCGGTCTTGCCGTAGACGGCATATACGGGGTCCGAACCAATGAAAAACTAGGCCTGTTCAGGTGGTGAAATCATGAGTGATACCGTACTCGTTGCGCTGTTGTCCCTTGCAGGCACTGCAATCGGTTCGCTGATCGGCATTATAACCAACAACAAGCTGATCATCTACCGGCTGGAACAGCTGGAAAAAAAGGTCGAGAAGCACAACTCGGTCATCGAGCGCGTGGCGCTGCTGGAAAAGGACACAAAGACGGCGTTTCAAATGATCTATGAACTCAAGGAGGGAACCGACAAATGAACGAATTCTTCACATGGTCCTCCCTGGGAACCTATGCCGGTGCGGTGCTGTTGACGACGCTGATCACCCAGCTCATCAAGGGCATCGGCTTCATCGCGAAGATTCCCACCCGGATCGTATCCTACGTCATCGCGCTGGCCGTGCTGCTTTCCGCCAACGCCGCAGCGGGAACGCTGGACTGGGCGACGGCGGGCCTGTGCGCCGTCAACGCGGTGGTGGTGGCGCTGGCTTCCAACGGCACCCACGATGCTGCGGCGGCCGCGCTCAAAAAAGACGACGACACCTAACCACCCGACCGACCATAGGGCGAAAGGTTTCTTTCCTTTCGCCCTTTTTACATTCCGCGGCATGAAAAAACTCCGCCGGGTATCGACCATCACCCAGCGGAGCAATCTATCTCCCCCTTCTCACAAAGGAGATAAGCGTAAATCATGCGCGGCGCAGCGCCGCCCGGGCAGATGCCCGTGTTTGCCCTTTGACGTGACGGATCAGACCTTGCCGTCGCAGCCGAGGACGTTCTTGATCTTGTGGGCAACCATGCCCTTGATGGCATCCCTGGCGGGTTTGAGGTAGCCCCTGGGGTCAAACACAGCGGGGTTTTCCGCGAAGAACTTGCGGATGGTGGCGGTCATGGCCAGGCGCAGGTCGGAGTCGATGTTGATCTTGCACACCGCCATGCTCGCGGCCTTACGAAGCATGTCTTCCGGCACGCCGATGGCGTCGGGCATGTTGCCGCCGAACTGGTTGATCATTTCCACATATTCCGGAATGACGGAGCTGGCGCCGTGCAGCACGATGGGGAAACCGGGCAGACGGTTGGAAATGTCCTCCAGAATGTCAAAGCGGAGCTGGGGCTTGGTGCCGGGCTTGAACTTGTACGCGCCGTGGCTGGTGCCGATAGCGATGGCCAGAGAGTCCACGCCGGTGCGCTCCACAAAGTCCTGCACCTGAGCAGGGTCGGTATAGCTGCCTTCGCCGGCGGCGACCTTCACGTCGTCCTCCACGCCTTCCAGCCTGCCGAGTTCGCCTTCCACCACCACGCCGTGGTCGTGGGCGTATTCCACAACCCTGCGGGTCAGGGCAACGTTGTCCTCGTAGGAATGGTGGGAACCGTCGATCATGACGGAGGTGAACCCGCCGTCGATGCAGCTTTTGCACAGCTCAAACGTATCGCCGTGGTCAAGGTGCAGACAGATGGGCAGGCCGGTTTCGATGACCGCCGCTTCCACCAGCTTCATCAGATAGGTATGGTTCGCGTATTTGCGCGCTCCGGCGGAAACCTGCAGAATCAGGGGAGCCTGCAGCTCCTTGGCGGCTTCGGTTATGCCCTGGATGATCTCCATATTGTTGACGTTAAAGGCTCCGATCGCGTAACCGCCTTCATAGGCCTTTTGAAACATTTCCTTGCTTGTTACGAGTGGCATCCTGTTCACTCCTTTGCTGCTTTTTGTTCCAAGTACACTTTGAATACACATGGATATACAACCTGTTGGCTCTATTATACAACAGAGGTAGAACTCTGCCAACACCTATTTGCGGCGCAAACCCTCGTCCTTTGTCAAAAGTAATGTTTCTTCTTTATCAATGAGGGTCAAAATCCCCTTGACAACTCTATAATATGAATTATAATGGATGAGTACATGCAAAAACAGCGGTCGTCACCCCTGATTTTCAGCCATTCCGGCAAAAAATCTGAAGCTTAACGGATGACGACTTGCAAGATAGACATATTCTTGTGGTACAGGAGCGTTTGCGATGCAGTTATCCGAAAAATGTCTGGGGATCGCCCCTTCCCTCACGCTGGAGATTGACGCCAAGGCAAAGGCCATGAAGGCCGCGGGTGAGGATATCATCGGTTTTGGCGCCGGCGAACCGGATTTTGACACGCCGGAGTTCATCAAGGCCGCCGCAGTTGAAGCGCTGAAAGAAGGCAAAACCAAGTACACCCCCGCTTCGGGTACCGTCGCGCTGAAAAAGGCGGTGGCGGAAAAGCTGTTGAAAGACAACGGGCTTTCCTATGAGCCTTCCCAGATCGTCATCACCAACGGCGCGAAACACGCCCTTTTTAACGCCCTGGCCGCGATTTTGAACCCCGGGGACGAGGTCATCATCCCCTCCCCCTGCTGGGTGTCGTATCCCGAACTGGTGCGCATCAACAGCGGCGTGCCGGTGTTCGTGCACGCTTCGGCGGAAGACAGCTTCATCCCCAAGGTGGAGGATCTGGCCAAAGCCGTCACCCCCCGCACCAAAGCGATCATCCTGAACAGCCCCAACAACCCCTGCGGTTATGTACTGCCCGAAGCGGTGCTGCGCCAGATTGCGGACCTTGCGGTGGAAAAGGACCTGTTCGTCATCTCGGACGAGATTTACGAAATGATGGTGTACGAAGGCGAGAAGCACGTCTCCATCGCTTCCTTCGGCCCTGAAATCAAGGAGCGCACCATCCTGGTGAACGGCCTTTCCAAGGCGTTCTCCATGACGGGATGGCGCATCGGATACACGGCGTCCGCCCCCGTCATCGCCAAGGCGATGGGCAATTTGCAGAGCCATGTGACGTCCAACCCCAACTCCATCGCCCAGCACGCTTCCGTGGCGGCGCTGAACGGCCCGAAAGACGAGCTGGAAGCCATGGTCAAAGAGTTTGACGCCCGCAGGCAGCTGATGGTGGAGCGCATCAACGCCATCCCCGGCCTTTCCTGCATCGCACCCAGGGGCGCGTTCTATGTGATGGTGAACATCTCCTCCGCCTTCGGCAAGTCCTATGAAGGCAGGGTGATCAACGGCTCGTTGGACTTCTGCGCAGCACTCTTGGAGGGCGAAAAGGTCGCCATGGTGCCGGGCATCGCTTTTGAGGCGGACGGTTACTGCCGCATGTCCTACGCCACCAGCCGCTCCAACATCGAAAAGGGCATCGACCGGCTTGCGAGCTTCATGGCAAAACTCAAATAACACCGGGCGAACTGAACAACCTTCGTCCCGCCTTCGGGCGGGACAGGTGTTTACCCGGATTGTATACAAGTATACAACATCAATTTCAATGCGGAGGTCAGAATGGAAAGAAAAACCGAGTTCATCAACGGGCATGACACGTCCTACTTCCACAAGACGCTGGAGTTTTCCGAAAAGACCAACCTGCTTGAAGAAAACGCCTACAAATACCAGCTGCAGGACGTTCCCTCGCCCAACCTCTACCGCCATATTTACAGCTACGATTCCGTGCCCAAGGTCGCCTTCAACTTCCGGAACGTGCCCATGCACATGCCGCAGGAGATCTGGATTACGGACACGTCCTTCCGTGACGGCCAGCAGTCCCGCTCGCCCTTCACGGTGGAGCAGATCGTGGAGCTGTTTAAGCTGCAATCCCGTCTGGGCGGCAAAAAGGGCATCATCCGCCAGAGCGAGTTTTTCGTGTACACGGAAAATGACCGCAAGGCGGTGGAAAAGTGCATGGAGCTGGGGCTGGAGTTCCCCCAGGTGACCACCTGGATCCGCGCCAACGAAAAGGACTTTGACCTCGTCAAGTCCATGGGCGTGAAGGAGACGGGCATCCTTGTTTCCTGCTCGGACTACCACATCTTCAACAAGATGCACCTGACCCGCGCCCAGGCGATGGATAAGTATTTGAGCGTCGTCAAAATGGCGCTGGACCGCGGCATCATTCCCCGCTGCCACTTTGAGGACATTACCCGCGCCGACTTCTACGGCTTCGTGGTGCCCTTTGCCAACGAGCTGATGAAGCTTTCCGAAGAAGCCGGCATGCCCATCAAGATTCGCGCCTGCGACACCATGGGCTTTGGCGTATCCTACCCCGGCGTGGCGCTGCCCCGTTCGGTGCCGGGCATCATCTACGGCCTGCGGCAATACAGCCGCGTTCCCAGCGAATGGCTGGAATGGCACGGCCACAACGATTTCTACAAGGTGGTCACCAACGCCGCCACGGCGTGGCTGTACGGGTGCTCCTCCGTCAACTGCTCCATGCTGGGCATCGGCGAGCGCACCGGCAACTGCCCCACGGAGGCGATGGTCATGGAATACTGCTCGCTGCGCGGCACGGACGACGGCATGGACCTTACCGCCATTACGGACATTGCCGACTATTTCGAGCGCGAATGCGGGTACGATATTCCGCCCCGCACGCCCTTCGTGGGCAGGTCCTTCAACGCCACCCGCGCAGGCATTCATGCCGACGGCATGCTGAAGGATGAGGAAATCTACAACATTTTCGACACCGCCAAGATCCTCAAGCGCCCCGCCAAGGTGATGATTGACTCCCACTCCGGCCTTGCGGGCATCGCCCACTGGGTCAACAGCTACTACAAAGTGCCGGACAACTGCAAGGTGGACAAAAAGCACGAAGTCGTGGCAAAAATCAAGGAGCAGGTGGACGCCGAGTACGCCGCAGGGCGCAACACCGTCATGGGAGACGCCGAGCTGGAGGCCTTCTTCCGCGCAGCGGACCCCAAGCTCTTCCGCACCTTCCAGTACCATCTGAACGGCTGCTGAAAAAAATGCCGGGAAACTTGCTTTCCCGGCAAAAAAATGTGTTGACATTGACGTAACGTCATACCTTATGCTTCTTCTTGAGGTGAGAACATGGAATACACGGTGAACAGCCTGGCAAAACTCGCAGGCGTCAGCCCGCGCACATTGCGGTATTACGACCAGATCGGTCTTCTGAAGCCCCTTCGCGTGGACGAGAACGGCTACCGGGTTTATGGCAGCGAGCAGGTGGACACTTTGCAGCAGATACGCTTTTTTACCGAGCTCGGGTTTCCGCTGAAAGAAGTGTTAAGGCTGCTTCGTTCGCCGGAGTATGACAGGGAGCGCGCCCTTGAGAGCCATCTTCTTGCCCTCAATCAAGAAAAGGAGCGCATCGAGCGGTTGATTCAAAACGTGCACAAGACCCTCGAAGCCCAAAAAGGAGAAAGCAACATGACGGACAAAGAAAAGTTCGAAGGCTTCAAGCGTGAGCTGGTTCGGGATAACGAAGCGCGCTTCGGCAAGGAAGCCCGGCAGAAGTACGGCGACGACACCGTCAACGCCGCCAACGAAAAGCTGCTGGCGATGGACGAACGCACCTATCAGAACATTCAGGAGCTTGAGGAGGAACTCTACCGCCTGCTGGCCCAGGCCGCCGAGGAAGGCGACCCCGAAAGCCCCCTTTCGCAAAAGGTGTGCGAACTGCACAAGGAATGGCTGTGTTTCTACTGGCCGGAGGGCACCTACACCAAGGAAGCCCACCGGAGCATGGGGGAACTGTACGTCGAGGACCCGCGCTTTAAGGAGTATTACGACAAAATTCACCCCAACGCCGCTAAGCTTCTGCACGACGCGCTGATGATCTACTGCAAATAAAGCGAACCGCCCCCTTCATCGGGGGCGGTTTTTTGCTTACTCACCGAAAAACACGTGAAGCTCGATGCTGTCCACCACGCCGTTTTCGAGGTAGTAGTAAAGCAGCGCATTTTTGTAGCCGAGCTGGGACGGTTCCGCCGCCCGCCAGCCGTAGAGCAGGTACTCCCCGTCGTCCTCGGTCACTTTTTTCGCGCCCACGAACACTTCCTCCGACTCCGGCAATCGCGCGCCGGGCAGTACGTCCTCGGCGGTGTAAATCTCGGTTTCGTGCCCGCTGTCGTAAAAGGCGGCACGCACCTGCGCTTCCAGCGCGCCGGGTTCAATGCCCCGGACGGCATCCACGCCCGTTCCCGCAAACTCCCAGATCATGTCCGTCAAGCGCGCGGACAGTTCCCTGGTCTGGCGGGAAACGTCGCCGGTTTCTCCTTCGTTCTGCCCCTCAATCACGTTGCCCTGCGGCATCACCGCCACAACGGCGTTCACGCCTGCGCCTTCGATGCTCACCAGCAGCTCGCCGGACCCGTCGTCTGCCGGCCACCAGGAAATGCCCATGGCGCCCGTGGCGTCGATGTAGTCCCCCACGGTTTTTAGCCGCGCCGCAACCGTTTCTACATCCTCGAACACGAACACGCCGTCCCTCTGTTCAAAGGCGGGAGTGTCCACAGGCTGTGCCGGGGTTTCACCCTGCTGTGGCGGGGGTGTTGGCGCAGGCGCTTCGACGCCCGGCGTTTCGGAAGGCGCAGGCGGCTGCTCCTTTGCGCAGCCAGTCAGCAGTGTTGCGAGCGCTGTCGTCAGCAGAAGCAAAGCGAAAGTTCTTTTCATGAACAGGGTCTCCTTGGTTTGGTCATAGCTTCAAGGGGTCAGACTTTCGGCATCGGTCCGCCGGGCGTCCTTGGCCGGGCCGGATACCGCCGGCTGCCCTTTCCTTCGTCCGGTGTTTACGGATCGAAAATGTCCAGAGAGTCGATCCATCCCTCGATGGTTCCCCAATAATCCTCCATATAGTCATAGGGCGTGCTGGTGTGGAACCGGAAATCCCACTGGTCCGTATGGATGAGAATGTCCACACAGTAGCGCGTGTCCTCGTTCTCTCCCACGAGGTACTCCGCGCCGAAAGCGGGATAGCTGGGCACCAGGGGAAGTTCAAGCTCGGTCAGAACGATTTCCGACTCGGACAAGCCGGCGTACATCGCCATGGTAGCCTGTTCCTCGCCGAACTCGCTGGGAAGCAGACGTTCCGCAGTGATGAAGATCATGGCGTCATAATACATTTCTTCAAAATACGTTCCGTCATCGTAGAGCTGGTACTCGTAATTGTCAATCAAACCCTCGCTCATCTTGATGATCAGCACAGGGCCGTCAACATACTGGTAGTCGTCTCCTTCATCGCCTTCGGGCCAGTTGAACTCCGGATCGTCACCGTCGTCCGACCAGTCGGTGTTGTCCGGCCTGGGCGTGGCTTCTGCCGCGGGCGTTTTAGTCGGCGGCGTGTTCGCGGGCGAACAGCCCCAAAGCAGGGTTGCGCAGAGTATGACGGCAATCAGCAGCAGGAACGTTTTTCTCATGACGCTTCTCCTTTATTGTTTGCGTTTGCACCAGTTTGAAACCGCCCAAAGCACGCGGTTCGCAACGGATGCAGGATTCGCTGTACGGGGGGAGAACCCAATAAGCCGCCCGGCAGGAAACGTGCAGATCCAGGGACGCCGTTTCATTTGCTTTTTTGCATAAAAAGCGCTGTTCCCGCAACTGACGAAGGCCGCAAAGACACCGGACGCAATGGAAGAGCCATCACGGGGATGGCCATCGCTCCGGCTGCTTTGTTCTTCTTTGAAACCTCTTTTCGGGTTTATTTATTATAACATTATTCGTGTCCGTTTGAAAGAAAGTTTCTGTTCATTTTTTGAACAAAACCCAGGCCCTCCCGAAATGCGGGGCATGGGTCAACGGTTCAACTTAATGCGGCTCAGTCCAGCTCGTAAACCACAAGGCCGAGCAGGCCCCTTCCGGTGTGCACTGCCAGCGTGGGGTTCAGCTGGATGACGAAGCACTCCTCCACATGGGCAAAGGTGCGGACTTCCTCTG
>JBMNTW010000056.1:0-9218 GCA_050945935.1 Christensenellales bacterium | reverse complement strand
TTTTAATTCAGCTGTTTAACTGCTCCAGAAGCCGTCTGTCGAACTCCACGGCAGCGTCGTAGCCCATTTTCTTTAAGCGGTAGTTCATCGCCGCCACTTCCACGATGATGGCGAGGTTCCGCCCCGGCCGCACGGGCAGCAGAATGGAGGGGAGGGACACGCCGAGTATGGAAATGGTGTCGTAAGAAACGCCCAGCCGGTCGTACTCCTTCTGGTCGTTCCAGTCCTCCAGCTCCACCACCAGGTCGATGGTTTTGCTGTGCATCACCGAGCCCACGCCGTAAAGGGAGCGCACGTCGATGATGCCGATGCCCCGCAGTTCCATCAGGTAGCGCACCAGTTCCGGCGCGGAGCCGGAAAGCTCGCTGTCTCCCACTTTGCGGATCTCGATCACGTCATCCGCCACCAGCCGGTGACCGCGCTTCACCAGTTCCAAAGCGGTTTCGCTCTTGCCGATGCCCGATTCGCCGGTGAGCATGATGCCGATGCCGTTGATGTCCAACAATCCTCCGTGGCGGGTCACGCAGGGGGAGGTGCGCTCGTCCAGGAAACTGACAATGCGGTGGGAAAGGCGGGTGGTGCCAAGTTTGGTCGTGAACACCGGCACGCCGCGCTGCTCGGCAAACTCCTTCATCACGGGCAGGGGCTCGTAGCCCCTTGCCACGCAGATCGCCGGCAGGTCATAGGAAAAATACGCCTCCATCCGCTGCCGCACGGTGTTTTCAGGCAGTTCGGAAAGATAGGTCATTTCCGCGTTGCCGAACAGCTGGATGCGCGTGTTCACAAAGTGGCGGAAATACCCGGTGCACTGCATGCCGGGGCGGTAAACGTCGCTGGTGTCCACCGTGAAACTGCCCCTGCCGGGCACGGCGATTTCTAAATCGATGGCGGCGGCGAAATCCTTGTTTGAAATGGTGGCTGGCTGACCCATGATGCGCTCCTTTCGCCATCTTGCGTTTGGCGTTTGAGTTGAGGGTAGCACAATGATGGATTTCGTGTCAATCAAAGGCAGGAAAGTATGATTTCTACAAAGATTTGTGTAACAAAAAGTTCACCGGAAGCTTTTTGACCGGACGGGAATATGTTATAGTTAAAATAAAGTCAAACCCGAACCGAGGTGATCCCGTTGACCGCATACGCCCCACTGGCGCTGTATGTCAGCTATCCCTTCTGCAAAAGAAAATGCGCCTTCTGCCCGCGTCCGGTGTGCAGCGTGCCTGCGCCCACCAGAAGGCGGTACCTCGGCGCGCTGATGAGGGAGATTGAGTCCTCTGCAAAAGCCGCCACGGGGCAGCAGGTGGCGGCAGTGCGGTTCGGCGGCGGTCAACCCTGCCAGGCGACCGCGGATGAGCTTTCCGAAGTGATTGACTGCATCAGGGCGCATTTTGACGTGCTGCCCAACGCCGAGTTCACCCTCAAAGCCCAGCCGGAGCCGCAGAACAGCCCGTCCGGCTGGAAGGCGGCGGGGTTAGACCGCGTCGACTACGCGGTGGTGACCGCCGACCCGTTCTTGCGAAACCTTCTGGGCCTTCCGCCGCTTCATGGCGAGGGTTTGCGGTTGGAACCTTTTGAAAACATCGGGGTAATACTATCCTTCGGGCTGCCCGGGCAGACGGGGGAGGAGCTGACAACAAGCATACACGAAGCTTTGGAACAGGGCGCGAAGCACATTTCCCTGCGGCCCTTTGCCCTTGTGCCAAACACCCCCCTGGGCGCGCTTTACGAAAAGCGGGACGGCTTTGCCAACAACGAAAGAAGGAACATCCCTTCCAAAGAACAGGCGGAAGAACTGCTTGCTTTTGCTAGAGCGCAGCTTTTTTCCGCCGGTTTTTCCGAATACCTGCCCCTGCACTTCGCCCTGCCCGGTTATGAGAGCAGGTTCGCGCTGAACAATGCCGCCGGGGGAGACGTTTTGGGCTTTGGCTGTTTCGCGCGTTCGAATTTTCACGGCATGCGCATCAAGAACACCGAATTTGTGGACGTGTACATCGCCAGTTCCCCGGATTTTGACAAGATCACTGCCGAGTTCGCCATCGTGGGCTGACCGTCTGCTTCGCCGCTGGGCGGAGCATTTTTTCGCTTCGGGCAAGAAACCAACGGAATTTGCATAGTCTGAAAGTGCCGGTAACGCAAGGGGCAGCCGCTGCGCCCTTGATTCGGGTTTGCGAAAAAGTGTATAATCCCAACCATACAACCAATCGAACAGGAGCCATCATGAAAGAATCCAAAGCGGGTTACTATTTTAAGCATATGGACGAGTTCCCCATCCCCGGTCTTCTTGCCGAAACCGCGAGTGCGACGGAGATTTTTGCCGCGCTGAAAGCGTTTTGCGACGGCACCCTGCGGGAATGGGCGAAAAAGCAGGGGGAAGCCGCCCCGGCAGGCGTAACGGTGACGGGAGACGTGTTCATCGAGCCGGGCGCTGTCATCAAGCCGGGCGTGGTCATCGAAGGTCCGGCGGTGATCTGCGCCGGCGCGGAAATCAAGGCCAACGCCGTCATCGAAGGTCCGGTTTACATCGGCGAGGGCTGTTCCATCGCCGCCCACGCCTATTTGCGGCCCTACACCGTGCTGGGCAAAAAGGCGGGCGTGGGGCACGGGTCAGAGGTGAAGAACTGCCTGGTGCAAAACGGCGCGAAAATCGCATCCCTTGCCTTTGCCGGGGATTCGATTCTGGGCAGGGGCGCGCGCATCGGCTCCGGCACCATCCTCGCCAACCGGCGGTTCGACCAGGCGAACGCCCGCATCAAAATCATGGGCGAGCTCATCGATCTGGGCAGGGACTTCTTCGGCTGCGTGCTGGGGGATTACAGCCGCCTCGGCGCGAACTGCGTCACGCTGCCCGGCGCCCACATCGGGCCTTACTGCAGGGTGATGCCGCTGACCGCGGTGCGGGGATTCCTTCAGGAAGCCACGGCGGCCACAGCGGTGCAGCAGCTGGATGAAAAATCCATTCCCCCCGTCGCGCTGAAGTAGTCGGGTGCGGGATTCACTGCATAAAAATGAAAGCCGGCAGGCGCGCGTTTTTTGAAAGAAGGAAACGTGCGCCTGATTGTTTACAACACATATCTGAAAACCATTTGATTGTTAATAAATTGTTTACAGAATTGCCGAACCATTGACACGCCCCCAAGTTGACAGGGGCGGTAACAAGTACTATGCTGAAATCAAGGTCGTGAAACGGCCAAGCTTCTTCTTCATTTTTCCTTTTCCTGCGGCAACAGCCGGCCGTCGCGCGAGGTGGGGTACTCGCGCGATTTGGCTTTTTGGGAAAATTTATTAGGCGAAGGTATAATGCGCTGCCACACGGGTAAAATGATAGCGTCTTTCCTTCTCCTCGAGGGCCTCGTCGCTTCGGCGGCGGGGTCCTTTTGATGCGGTTTGCTCGTTGTTGCCGCCTTGTGCTATACTTTTTGAAAATCAGGCGCGAAAAAGGGGGAAACGCATGGAAACGGTGCTGATCACCGGCGCGTCCCGGGGCATCGGGGCGGCGACGGCAAGGCTTTTTGCCCAAAAAGGCTGGCAGGTGGCCATTCATTATCATGCAAGTGAAGAAGCGGCAAAAAAACTCGTCACGGAAATCAACGAAACGGGCGGAAAAGCCCTCGCCTTTCGGGCAGATGTGAAAAACGGCGAAGAAGTGCAAAACATGGCAGAAGCCGTGCGCGTCTGTTTGGGGAAGGTTTCCGCGCTGGTGTGCTGCGCGGGGATTTCCAACGGGCAGTCGCTTTTGACGGACACGCCCGAAGAAGACTGGGACAACCTGTTCGCCGTCAACACAAAAGGCGCCTACAACTGCCTTAAAGCCGTGCTGCCGGGGATGGTGGAGCAAAAGAGCGGTTCCGTGGTGCTGGTTTCCTCCGTCTGGGGGGTGCTGGGCGGGTCGTGCGAGGCGGCGTACTCCGCCAGCAAGGCGGCGCTGCTCGGGCTGACCAAAGCGCTGGCAAAGGAACTCGGCCCTTCGAACATACGGGTGAACTGCGTCGCCCCTGGCGTGATCGATACCGACATGAACGCCCACCTTACGAAAGAGGACTTCGCCGCTCTTTGCGACGTCGCCGCCCTCGGACGCATCGGAACGCCTGCGGAGGTGGCAAGAGCGATTCACTTCCTCGCTTCGGAGGACGCCTCCTTCATCACGGGGCAGATCCTCGGGGTGGACGGCGGTTTCACGGGCTGATGAAAAAAGCCGCGCTCCGAAAAGAGCGCGGCTTTTTATGACTCATTCAGCAGCCGTACAGTTTGGCAACAGAGCAGACGTGTTCCCGCATGCCGGCGCGCAGATCCTCGGGGCCGAGGATTTCCGCCTTGTCTCCCAGTTGGAACATCCAGCCGTAGAACGTGGGGCTTTTGGTGACGTTAACGTAGGTGATGAACTTATCCCCGTCCGGACGGATGAGAATGTCCGCCCCGAAGCGGTCGATGGCGACGCCGATGAGGCTGTTGTCAAACCGCAGCGCCGCGCGGCATTCCTGACCGCCGAACATGCTGAAGGTCTGGCGCGAATACTGGGCAGGGTCAAAGTCCTCCGGCTGCTTTTCGGCGGGCTCGTCCAGCATGGTAATGTCCAGTATCTTGTCCACCCGAAAATGGGTGAACCCCTCCCGGGCGGGATAGGTGCAGATGAGGTAGTAGTACTCGTCGTCCCAGCAAAGGGCGTGGGGGCTGACTACATAATAGTCGCCGTTGTTCTTCAGGCGGCGGCGCTTGTCCGGCGTGTATTCGAAATAATGGAACTGCACCTTTTTGCCGTCCGCGATGGCGTTGTTCAGCGTGTCGATGGTGTAGTACACCTTTTCGTTGGTGGACTTCACCCTGCGGTAAATGAACACCTGCTTGGACATGCGCTTCGCTTCGTGAACGCTGGTCAGGCTTTCAAGTTTTTTGATGAGCGTGGCGCTCTTTTTTTCAGTGATGAACCGGCAGGACTGCACCGCGTCCACCAGGAGCTTCAACTCCGGCAGCTCAAACTCTCTGGATACCAGCGCGTACTTGTTGCCCCTGCCTTTGGTGACCTGAATGTCGAGCTTGGCGAGCTGCAGGCACTCCAAGTCGGCGTAGAGCGTCTTTCGCTCCACGAGAATCCCGTAGGATGCCAGCTTTTCGGTGAGTTCGGCAATGGTCAGCGGATGCTGCTCGTCCGTCTGCTCCCGGAGGATTTTTTCAAGATAGTACAGCTTCAGTTTCTGATTGGTCTGCCGCATCCTCCCACCCCCATGCAATGTCGTCTTTATGACATTATACTGCATGAAATGTGTCATTGTTTGGACAGATGGCAAATTATTGCATAAAAACTATGCAATTTTGCAAGAAAAAAATGCCCGATAAGGTCCATCGGGCATTTATTGTCTGAAAACAGGCCTGATTACAGCAGACTGCCGATCTGATACACCAGAAACGCCACCACCCAAGCGGCGGCAAGCTCGTAACCGACGGTGAACAGCGTCCACTTTAAGCTGCGCATTTCGCGATACATTGTGGCTAAAGCTGCAACGCAGGGGATGTAAAGCAGCACGAACACCATGAAGGCATAGGCGGCAGGCGGCGTGAACACCGCCGCCAAAGGTGCGCTCAAAGCGGCGACGCTGGCGTCCTGCACAGCAAACAGGATGCCCAGCGTTCCCACCACAGCCTCTTTGGCGATGATGCCGGTGAGCAGCGCCATGACGGCGCGCCAGTCCCCGAAGCCCAGGGGTGCAAAAACCGGGGCAAGGAATTTGCCGATGTGGCCGAACATGCTGTCTGCGCTGTTTTCCACCATGCGGAAGGAGAAGTCAAAGGTCTGCAAAAACCAGATGACGATGCAGGAAACCAGAAGCAGCGTGCCGGCTTTGACCACAAAGCCCTTGACCTTGTCCCAGGTGTGCAGCCACAGATTGCGCGCGGTGGGGAAGCGGTATTCCGGCAGTTCCAGCAGAAAGCCGGATTTCTCGCCCTTCATCACCCGCCGGCTCAGCAAAATGGCGGAAAGCAGCGAAAAGGCGATGCCCAGCACATAAATCGAGAAGATGACCACATAGGTGTTCTTCGGGAAGAACACGCCGGCGATGATGGCGTACACCGTCATCCGCGCGCTGCAGGACATGAAGGGCGTGACCATCATGGTCAGGCGGCGGTCACGCTCGTTTTCCAGTGTGCGGGATGCCATCAGCGCAGGCACGGTGCAGCCGAAGCCCATCAGCATGGGAATGAAGGATTTGCCAGATAACCCGAATCTGCCGAGCATCCTGTCCATAATGAAGGCGGCGCGGGCCATGTAGCCCGAATCCTCCAGAATGGAGAGCATCAAAAACAATAAAGCGATCTGGGGAAGGAAGGATAATACCGCCCCCACGCCCGCCAGCGCGCCGTCCACCACCAAACTCACCGCCCAGGGCGAGGCGTTGGCGCTGATGAGCAGGCGTTCCATGCCTGCGATGGCTACGTCGTTGATCAGGTACTCAAACCAGCCCTTCAGCAATACGCCCAGCGGCCCGAAGGACACGAAAAACACCACGAACATGACGGCGAGGAAGAAGGGAATCGCCAGAAAACGGTTGGTGACGAAGCGGTCGATCTTCTCCGTCAGGGTCATGCCCTTGATGGGCGCCTTCTTCACTGCGCGGTGGATGACAGCCTCGATATAATCGTACTTTCCGGCGGAAATCACCATGTCCCTGTCCATGGTTTCTTCCGCCATGTAGCCCTCAATCAGGGCGTCCATCTTCTGAAGGTTTTCCTCGGGCAGCTTGTGGCTGTGTACGAAGGAGCGCCCTTCCTCAAAATAGCCCGCCGCGTGCATCATGGGGCAGGGAACATCGCCAAAAAGCTCTGCCAACGATTCCAGTGTGGACTGGAGCTGCGTGCGGTAAAACGTTCTGGGCTGGGGACGCTCCGTTTGCGCCACGGCGGCGCGCATGAGTTCCGTCAGCCCGATGCCGCGGCTGGCGGTGATGGGAATGACGGGAATGCCCAGTTCGGCGGAAAGGGTGGGAATGTCCAGCATGTCCCCCCGGCTTTCCAGCACGTCCATCATGTTCAGCGCCGCCACCATGGGCTTGTTCATCTCGATGAGCTGCAGCGTTAAAAACAGGTTGCGCTCAAGGTGCGACGCGTCGATGATGTTGATGATGACGGAGGGCTCGTCGCTCTCGATGTAATCCCGGGCGATGTTTTCCTCCATCGTGTAGGTGGAAAGGGAATAAATGCCCGGAAGGTCGATGATCTCGACCTTCTGACCGTCCACAGCGGCAAAGCCGGACTTTTTCTCCACGGTGACGCCCGCCCAGTTGCCAACGTACTGGTTGGAGCCGGTGAGCTGGTTAAAAAGGGTGGTCTTGCCGCAGTTGGGATTGCCCGCCAGGGCAATGACGGGCGGCTTTTTTACGTTTTTAACGCTTTCCACTGCCGGGGAAGCGGAAAAAATCGCGTCAGACGATTTTTCTAACTTCAATGCCGCGTGCCTCCTCCTTGCGCAGGGAAAGCTCGTAACCCCGAACGGTGATCTCCATCGGGTCCCCCAAAGGGGCGAGCTTCTGCACGTAAATCGTGGTTCCGGTGGTGATGCCCATGTCGATGACGCGCTTTCTAAGCGCGCTTTTCAGCGTAACGCCGGTGACGACGCAGCGCTGACCGGGGCGTATTTCGTTCAAGGTCATATTGTTCTCCGCGGTTGCGTTTTTTTCGATACCATTTTAATTATAGTTGCAACTAACTTCTTGTCAACAAAGTTCAACTGGCTGGACGGCCGTGTAGGGTTGGTAAACTTAATAACATATCCCCAAATATGGTTTATGAATCACGATAAAACACAATATATAGTGTATAGGGGTTGTCTGCTTTGCTTCATTCGCCGACGGAGGTAAGCTTTTGAAGAAAAGAAAGAAACTGGGTACCCCTTGGTTTGCGTCGATTGTAACGCCCAAGCGGCGTAGATATAAAGCACCGATGAAGGGTTATCAAAAGCAGGGGAAAATACAACGAGCACTTCAATCAAAAAACTTTAAAAAACTAGCATTCTGGCTATTTTTCACAATATTAGACTCTCTAGTAGTTTATCTAGTAAAGCAAATACTTCAAGTTTGATAAAGATAAAAGCGCCCGAAGATTTCAGGCGCTTTTGGGGCTCTCAAACCGGGATTACACTTCCGAGAAAACCTTCTTGAACACGGCGACGGCGCGGTCCATCTGGTCCTTGGTGTGGGTGGCGGTGTAGCTGGTGCGCAGCATGCACTGCCCGTCCGGCGCGGCCGGCGGAACCACGGGGTTGACGTACACGCCGTTTTCGAACAGCATCTTGGTGATGACGAAGGTGCGGGTCATGTCATAGGTGAAGATCGGGATGATGGCGGTGTTGCCGTCCACGATGGGAATGCCCGCTTCGCGAAGCTTAGAGCGCATGTAGTTCGCGATTTCAATGAGGTTTTTCTGGCGTTCCGGCTCGCTCTTCATGATGTTCAGGGCGCACAGCGCAGCCGCGGCGTTGGCCGGCGGGATGGAGGCGCTGAAGATGAAGGGGCGGGACTTGTGGCGCACAAAGTCGATGACCTCGCGGTTCGCCACCACGCAGCCGCCCAGGCTGGCGAGGGACTTGGAGAAGGTGGTCATGATGATGTCCACCTCATCTTCCAGACCGAAGTGGTTGGCGGTGCCGCGTCCGCAGTCGCCCACCATGCCCACGCCGTGGGCGTCGTCGATGAGGATGCGGGCCTTGTACTTCTTGGCAAGGTCCACGATTTCGGGCAGCTTGCAAAGGTCGCCGCTCATGGAGAACACGCCGTCGGTGATGATGAGCTTGCCGGCGTCTTCCGGCAGGCGGGAGAGCACGCGCTCCAGATCGTCCATATCCGAGTGGGCGTACTTGACCACCTGCTTCGCAAATGCCAGCCTGCACCCGTCGATGATGCTGGCGTGGTTCTCGCTGTCGTTGATGATGTAGTCGTGGCGGCCGACGATGGCGGAAATGATGCCCAGGTTCGTCTGGAAGCCGGTGGAGAAGGTCACCGCTCCCTCCTTATGGAAAAAGTCCGCCAGTTCCGCTTCCAGCTGCTCGTGCAGCTTCAGCGTGCCGTTCAGAAAGCGGGAGCCGGAGCAGCCCGTACCGTATTTGTCTAGCGCTTCGTGCGCTGCGGCGATGGTGCGGGGGTCGCTGGTGAGGCCCATATAGTTGTTGGAGCCCAGCATGATAATGTTCCTGCCGTCCATCACCACTTCGGTGTCCTGGCCGGTCTCCAGCGCGT
>JBMNTW010000055.1:0-9222 GCA_050945935.1 Christensenellales bacterium | reverse complement strand
ATCAGCCTGTTGCCCCGCAGGGCTTCGATGGAGTTGATGCCCATGCCGCCCATCATCTCTTTGATTTCTCTGTTCCAGGCGGAAAGCAGGTTGACCAGGCGCTTGTAGCCAATGTCCGGATTCAGGCGTTTCACAAGGTCCGGACGCTGGGTGGCGATGCCCCAGTTGCACTTGCCTAAGTGGCAGCTTCTGCAAAGGTGGCAGCCGAGGGCAACAAGCGCCGCCGTGGCGATGTACACCGCGTCCGCCCCCAGGGCAATGGCCTTGACGATGTCTGCGCTGTTTCGCACCGAGCCGCCGATGACCAGCCCCACGTTTTCGCGGATGCCCTCTTCGCGCAATCTCGCGTCCACGGATGCCAGCGCCAGCTCGATGGGAATGCCCACATTGTCTCTGATTCTGGTGGGCGCGGCGCCCGTGCCGCCGCGGAAGCCGTCGATGGCGATGACGTCCGCCCCGCTTCTGGCGATGCCGCTGGCGATGGCGGCGACGTTATGCACCGCCGCAATCTTGACGAACACGGGCTTTTCGTAGTTCGTCGCTTCCTTCAAGGAAGTAACCAGCTGGCGAAGGTCCTCGATGGAGTAGATGTCATGGTGCGGGGCGGGCGAAATCGCGTCCGTCCCCACGGGGATCATGCGGGTTTTGGAAATGTCCTCCCCCACTTTCGCGCCGGGCAGATGCCCGCCTATGCCAGGCTTCGCGCCCTGACCGATTTTGATTTCGATGGCGGCAGCAGCGTCCAGATAGTCCTTGTGCACGCCGAATCGTCCGGAAGCAACCTGCACGATGGTATTCTTACCGAATTTGTAAAAATCCTCGTGCAGGCCCCCTTCCCCGGTATTGTAAAAGATACCCAGTTCCGTTGCCGCCCGCGCCAAACTCTCGTGGGCGTTGTAGCTGATGGAGCCGTAGCTCATGGCGGAGAACATCACCGGCATGGCAAGCTCCAGATTGGGCGGAACTTCTGTAATCAGTTCCCCGTTTTCGCCCCTTTTGATCTTCGCGTCCTTCTTGCCAAGGAACACCCTGGTTTCCATGGGTTCGCGCAGCGGGTCGATGGACGGGTTGGTCACCTGAGAGGCGTTGATGAGCATTTTGTCCCAGTAAATCGGGAAATCCCTGGGGTTGCCCATACTGGAAAGCAGGATGCCGCCGGAGTTCGCCTGACGGTAAATGTCCGTCAGGGCGTCCATGGTCCAGTTGGCGTTCTGCTTGAAGGTGTTGTCCGACTTGACGATCTTCAACGCCCTGGTGGGGCAAAGAGATACGCAGCGCTGGCAGTTGACGCACTTGGCGCTGTCCGCCACCATGATTTTCAGCTCTTCGTCGTAGGAATGCACCTCGTTGGCGCACTGGCGCTCGCACACGCGGCAGTTGATGCACCGGTTGAAGTCCCGTACGACCTCATATTCGGGATAAAGGAAATCTATCGGCATTTCGGTTCCTCCCCGTTGATGGTGAATATCACCGGTTCGCCGCCGGACGGCGCCCAGACCCGGTCCAAATCGGGCTGGATGGTGCGGATGGCGCATTCCTCGCTGGCGACGTAGGCGAACTGTCCTTTTTCCGCCGCCACCATGGAGCGGAGCTTCAGCCTGTCGTTCAGCGCCATCATGCCGTTGGTGAACCCAACGAGGATGGAGAACGGCCCGGTCAGCAGCAGGCTTGAGAAGGTGTTTCGAAGGTAGGTCAGCTTCCGCCTTTCCTCCTCCGGCATGCGCTCGATGGTGGACCAGAAGGGCGCCGCGAGCACGGCGGAGGCTTCGTTCAGGGTCAATCCCCTGTTTCTGAGCAGATAGTCCAGAATATAGGCAATGACCTCGGTGTCGGTCAGCAAATTGCACTTGTAACCGTGCATCTCGATGGAGCGGCGGTTGGCATCGTAGGACGAAATCTCGCCGTTGTGCACCACCGAATAGTCCAATAGCGCGAACGGGTGCGCACCGCCCCACCAGCCGGGGGTGTTGGTGGGGTACCTTCCGTGGGCGGTCCAGCACCAGGCGGCGTACTCGTCGAGTTTATAGAAGGCACCCACGTCCTCCGGGAAGCCCACAGCCTTGAACACACCCATGTTCTTCCCGCAGGAGAACACATACGCCCCGTCCACCTTCGTGTTCACAAAGGTGACGAACCGCGCCACATACTCCTGTTCCGTGAGTTCGGTTTCTTCCAGACCGGAATGTTTTGGCGAAAGGAAATACCGCCAGATGAGCGGCGGGTCTGTGATGTTTTTATGCTTTCGGGTGGGCAGTTCCGACTGG
The DNA here is from genome assembly GCA_050945935.1 of Christensenellales bacterium. Lineage (GTDB taxonomy): Bacteria > Bacillota > Clostridia > Christensenellales > CALWSW01 > CALNBC01. Next base: position 6,958 of record JBMNTW010000055.1, on the reverse strand, counting down.
AACGCCACCTCGAAGCGTTCGCGAAGCAGCGCTTCGCACGCCTCTTTGGCGGACACGGACTCATAAAAAAGGTGGAAGGCGAACTGGTCCGGGTATTCGGGATAAATCCCGTACCCCGCGAAGCCGCCGCCCAGCCCGTTGCTTCTGTCGTGCATGACGGTGATGGAGCGCATGATGACGCTGCCGTCAAAACGAGCGCCCGTGCGGTCGATGATGCCGGAAATGGCGCAGCCGGACGGTATGCGTACTTGGCCTTCTTTTTGCATGTCTTCCTCCCCAATAGAAAAAACGTCCGCCACAAAAAGAAGGTTTTCCTCCTTCGTGGCGGACGCCGTTGTCCGGATGTGATTATACTTTATTTTCCGATGCCCTGTCAAGCTAAAATGCAGGGTATTCCAGAAAAAATTGCACGGTTAGGGGTAAATATCCGAATATTTATTGATTATTCCCCATTATACTGCGTATCTTCCCGAACAATGCACGGTTTGTCCAGTTTTTGTTCCTGATATTCCTGCATTTCTTCGCAAAACAGTTCTTGACATCATCCTATGAAGGGTGTATCATTTTGCCATACGGCAAAGGCGCTGCGAAATTTTCGCGGCGCCTTTTTGTTGTCCATGCATCGATTTTTAATTTCCTATTAGGAGGCCTGCCATGAGCAACGCATCTGAACTCTTCGGAAGCATGGTGTTTTCTGACCGCGTCATGAAGGAGCGGCTACCAAAGGACGCTTACAAGGCGATTCAGACATCCATCGCAGACGGCACACCCCTGAGCCTTGAAGTGGCGAACATCGTGGCAAACGCCATGAAGGACTGGGCCGTTGAAAAAGGCGCCACCCATTTCACCCACTGGTTCCAGCCCATGACGGGCATCACCGCAGAAAAACACGACAGCTTCGTCTCCCCCGCGAAAGACGGCGGAGCGCTGATGGGATTTTCCGGCAAAGAACTCATCAAGGGCGAACCGGACGCCTCGAGTTTCCCCTCCGGCGGCCTGCGCGCCACCTTTGAAGCCCGCGGCTACACCGCCTGGGACCCCACCAGCTACGCCTTCATCAAGGACGGAACATTGTGCATCCCCACGGCGTTCTGCTCCTATTCCGGCGAAGCGCTGGACAAAAAGACCCCCCTGCTCCGCTCGATGGAGGCCGTCAGCAAGCAGGCGGTGCGCATTTTGCGCCTGTTCGGGCACAACGACGTCAACAAGGTCATGACCACCGTCGGACCCGAGCAGGAGTACTTCCTGATCGACAAGGAGCTTTACAACAAGCGCCCCGACCTGAAGTTCTGCGGCCGCACCCTGTTTGGCGCGAAGCCCCCCAAGGGTCAGGAGCTGGAAGACCATTACTTCGGCGCGATCCGCCCCCGTGTTTCCGCCTTCATGAAGGATCTGAACGAGGAACTCTGGAAGCTGGGCGTTTCCGCCAAGACCGAGCACAACGAAGTAGCCCCCGCCCAGCATGAGCTGGCGCCGGTGTTCTCCAGTTCGAACATCGCCACCGACCACAACCAGCTCACCATGGAGCTGATGAAAAAGGTTGCGGACCGTCACGGCATGGCGTGCCTGCTGCACGAAAAGCCCTTCGCAGGCGTGAACGGCTCGGGCAAGCACAACAACTGGTCCATCTGCACCGACACCGGCATCAACCTTCTTGAACCCGGCGATTCCCCCATGGAAAACGCCCAGTTCCTGCTCTTCCTCGCCGCGGTCATCAAGGCGGTGGACACCCATCAGGACCTTTTGCGCCTTTCCGTCGCCACCGCAGGCAACGACCATCGTCTGGGCGCCAACGAAGCGCCGCCGGCCATCGTGTCCATGTACGTGGGCGACGAGCTGGAAAAGGTGCTCGATGCCCTCTCCAACGGCACCGACTACAGCAAGCGCGACAAGGTGCAGATGGAAATCGGCGTGGATGTTCTGCCCCGCTTCCCCAAGGATTCCACCGACCGCAACCGCACCTCGCCCTTCGCCTTCACCGGCAACAAGTTCGAGTTCCGCATGCTGGGTAGTTCCCTTTCCATCAGCGGCCCGAACATCGTGCTGAACACCATCATCACCGAAGCGCTGGATGAGTTCGCCACCGAGCTGGAAAAGGCAGACGACTTCCAGGCCGCCCTGCGTGACCTCATCAAACGCACCGTGAAGGCGCACAAGCGCATCATCTTCAACGGGAACAACTATTCCGAAGAATGGGTGCTGGAAGCGGAGCGCAGGGGCCTTTTGAACCTGGAATCCACGGCGGACGCCCTCCCGCTGTTCACCAGCGAGAAGAACATCTCCCTGTTTACCAAGTACGGCATCTTATCGGAAACCGAAGTCCGGTCCCGCTGCGATCTGCTGCTGGAAAACTACTGCAAGATGCTGATGATCGAAGGCTACGTGCTTTCCGATATGGTCAAAAAGAGCATCCTGCCCGCCGTCATCACCTTCACCGGCAGCCTGAGCAAAGCTGCGGCGCACAAAAAATCCTTCATCGGAGAAGGTGCGGTCATCGTCGAGCGCAAGCTGGTTCGAAGGCTTTCCGCCCTCACCGCGGACCTCGACACCGTCCAGGAAAAGCTGGACAAAGCACTCCTTGCCGCGAAGGAAAAGGAGCACGAGGGCAAAGTCGCCTGGGCGCGCTTCTGCAGGGACGAAATCGTCACCCTGCTCGACGAGGAACGCGCGGTGATCGACGCTATGGAATCCCTCGTTTCCCCCGAATGCTGGCCTTTCCCGACGTACAGCCAGCTGTTGTACTCGGTGTGATGCGATCCTCCTCCTGACGTGCCCCAAGGCGCGCATCTTAGCCGGATGCGCGCCGACTTTTTGCGTTCGGCAAAGGGTTGACCGTATTCATCCCGACCTGCGCTTTGTGAATCCCGTAAAAAAACTGCCGAAGCACCAGGCTTCTGCAGTTTTTCTTATGAGCCAATCCGCAATCTTTCCGCATCTGTTCAATGCGTACATCGGGCAGCCTTTTTCGGGTTCATGCAGCAGCTCCCACAAACATCTTCCGTCGCCGTAGCTTACACGTTTTCTTCTGCCAATGAAAACCGCGAGCTTTTTACGAGTCGTCATACTTATTACGACCGCGACAGCTTTATAATATACCATTATCGTAGAGATATCTGCAAAATCTGAGTATGATTTAAGCTTCAACTTAGATTTTTGATAGCATTGTTTCTATATTGTCATCAGTAAAATCATACCATGTGACTTCTGTCTTCTCGCTTTGCTTACTGATAGCCATTAGGAACTCCTCTTCTGTAGCGCTCTCATGATTGACATAATAAGAAATGCTTTGATTGTTCTTGGAATCATAACTCGATTCGCTATAACTTATTTTGTCAATCGTGTAACCCTTCTCTGTGAATTTCACCGTGCCATATCCAGAATCCGCTGCACCGCTGGAAAAGGAAAAAGTTCCATCATCTTTTAAGTCCATAAAGGATCTATACGACAAAGTGTAGCCATAAATCACTCCATCCTGATAACGCATAACCTCGAATCCAAAAGCATCGTCATTTTGCACAGTCAGCCAAAGGATAACTTCCGATATGTCATCCTTATTCAGATCAACTATTGCAAACTTTGTCACTTTTGTCTCGACACTGCTGTCATCACTGATAACTTGATTTAACTGGGTAATCTTTAAATCTTTTTTGATATCGATGCTGAAAAACTGAGCCTTGTTTTGCAATACCGACTGAAATGCGCTCATCGGTGATTGATCCGATGCTGTAGGAGAGAATGGCGTTTCGGAGGAACCGGGAGGTGACTGCTCTATATTATTACATCCTCCAATCCCAAGCATTATAAGCACGGTTACAATTATTACCAAGCATCTGTTTTTCATTATTAGTACTCATTTCTAATAATTTTTTGCAAAGCCTGAATTACTAGAGCAAATGTCATATCGTTCATTGGCTGTTTATTTCATCAACAGCCATTGCATGCTCAAGTAATCTAATAGATAGCCTATTCCGATTTCATGGTTTTCAAGCAATAAAACGTTGGAAAAAGGGTATGAATGGTCTGGTATATGCAATCAAAGACCGCCGAAGCACGTGGCTTCGGCGGTCTTTTTTTCTGATTTCAACCGCCCAGATAGGCTTCCTTGACCTGCTTGTTGTTCAGAAGGTCTTTCGCGTCGCCGCTCATGGACACACGGCCCGTTTCCAGCACGTAGCCGCGGTTGGCGATGTTCAGCGCCATCTTGGCGTTCTGCTCCACCAGCAGAATGGTCATGCCGGACTTGTTGACGTCGGTGATAATGTTGAAAATCTCCTGCACCAGAATGGGTGAAAGGCCCATGCTGGGTTCGTCCAGAAGCAGCATCTTGGGGGCGGACATCAGCGCCCTGCCGATGGCGAGCATCTGCTGTTCGCCGCCGGACAACGTGCCCGCCAGCTGCTTCCTGCGCTCCTTCAGGCGGGGCAGGCGCTCGAACACCATCTCGTAGTCCCGGGCGAGGTTCTCCTTGTCCGGGCGGATGTAAGCGCCCATTTCAAGGTTTTCCTGCACCGTAAGCCTTGAGAATATCCTTCGCCCTTCAGGCACCTGGGCGAGTCCCAGACGCACGATTTTCGGCGCTTCGGTGGCGCGCAGATCGTGCCCCATGAAGCGGACTTCGCCGGTTTTCGCCTTAATCAGGTTGGAAACGGCATGCAGAATGGTGGTTTTTCCGGCGCCGTTGGCGCCGATGAGGGTGACGATCTCGCCCTCGTTCACCTCGAAGGACACGCCCTTGATGGCGTGGATGGAACCGTAATAAACCTCTAAATCCTTGACGGACAGCATCGCCATCACTCTTCACCCCCCAGATAAGCCGCGATCACTTTCGGATCGTTCCTGACCTCTTCCGGCGTGCCGGCGGCGATGATCATGCCGTAATCCAGAACGATGATGCGTTCGCAAATGCCCATAACAAAGCTCATGTCGTGCTCGATGAGCAGAATGGAGACCTTGAACCTGTCCCGAATCAGCTTGATGGTTTCCAGAAGCTCCATCGTTTCGGTGGGGTTCATGCCCGCCGCCGGCTCGTCTAAAAGCAGCATCTTGGGGTTGGTGGCAAGAGCGCGGGCGATTTCCAGCTTCCTTTGCTGACCGTAGGGCAGATTGCCCGCCCTGGTCTGGGCGTGGCCTTCCAGCCCGAACACGGACAGAAGCTCCATCGCCTTTTCGTCCATCCTGCGCTCTTCCTTCCAGTACTTGGGCGTGCGGAAGGCGGCCTGGAACATGTTGTAGCTCATCTGGCTGTTCATGGCGATCTTCACGTTGTCAATCACCGAAAGATACTTGAACAGCCGGATGTTCTGGAAGGTCCTCGCGATGCCGTTTTGCGTGATCTCATAGGTGCGCTTACCGACGATGCTCGTGCCGTCCAGCAGAATGGTGCCCTCGGTGGGGACGTAAACATCCGTCAGCAGGTTGAACACGGTGGTCTTGCCCGCGCCGTTCGGGCCGATGAGGCCGACGATCTCGCCGGTGTCCAGCGTGATGTGAACGTCCTTCAGCGCGCGCAAACCGCCAAAGGCGATTCCCAGATTTTTGACTTCAAGCAGCGCCACGGATCACACCTCCCCGGTTTCGGCGTTCTTTTCGCCGTTCTTTTTACCGAACTTGCGCTTCAGCCAGCGGCCGAAGCCCGCGATGGAAAGCTCGCTCCTGCCCAGCAGTCCGCCCGGCCTGAACAGCATCATCACAATGAGCAGCACGGCGTACAGCAGCATGCGGTAGTCCGCGAAGGAGCGCAGCGCTTCGGGCAGAATTGTCAGCACCACCGCCGCGACGACAGAGCCGGTAATGCTTCCCATGCCGCCCAGCACCACCATGACCAGCATTTCCACGGAATAGTTGAAGTCGAACTTCGCAGGCGCGATGACGCCGATGTAATGGGCGTACAAACCGCCGGCGATGCCGGCGAAGAACGCCGCCATGACGAAGGCAATCATCTTGTACCGCGTGGTGTTGATGCCCGCGGCCTCCGCGGCGATCTCATCCTCTCGAATGGAGAGCACCGCCCTGCCGTGGCGGGAGGTCAGATACGCGTAGATGAAGTAAACCGTCAGCACGCTGATGAAGAAGACCATATTGAAGCTGGTCAGCCCCGGAATACCGCGAAGGCCCAGAGCGCCGCCGGTAAAGGGCAGGTTCAGGATGATGACGCGGATGATTTCGCCAAAGCCCAACGTGATGATGGCGAGATAGTCGCCCTTCAGCCGCAGCGCCGGCACGCCGATAAGGAAACCAATCACGGCGGACAGGATGCCGCCGCCGGCGATGGCGACCAAAAGCGTTATAATCGCGGCGGGACCGGTGGTGGGCAGGCCGGAATGCAGCGTAATCAGCGCCGCGGTGTAAGCGCCGACGGACATGAAGCCCGCGTGCCCCAGCACTAGCTGGCCTAAGATTCCCGTCACTAGGTTCAAAGAAACCGCCAGCATGATGTTGATGAAAATCAGCTTGATCAGACCGGCGTAATAACGGTTGATGAAGCCGGAGTTGATCAGCACGGAAAGGACGGCGAAGACAACGAGCACCAACGCCATGTTCACGGCGTAGGAGACGAGCTTTTTCTTCATATTTGTGTTCATGGCTCCCTCCTTACACCTTCTCGCTGGTATGCTTGCCCATGATGCCCGCGGGCTTGAACAGCAGCACGACAATCAAAATGCCGAACACGACGGCGTCCGCCATGGTGGAGGAAATGTAGCCCTTGGTCAGGCTTTCCACCACGCCCATGATCAATCCGCCCACCATCGCGCCGGGAATCGAGCCGATGCCGCCCAGAACAGCGGCAACGAAGGCCTTCAAACCGAGCATCGAACCCATGAAGGGCGAAATCTGCCGGTACGTCGCAATGTAAAGCACCGCGGCGACGGCTGCCAGCGCCGAGCCCAGCGCAAAGGTAAAGGCGACGGTGCGGCCGGTGTGGATGCCCATCAGCTTGGCGGCATCCGCATCCTCCGAC
>JBMNTW010000054.1:0-9397 GCA_050945935.1 Christensenellales bacterium | reverse complement strand
CGAGGGCATCTCCCGCGTCAGCGCGGAGGACATTGCCGTCGCGAAAAAGCTGGGGTACACCATCAAGCTGCTCGCCATCGGTAAGAAGATGGACAATCACCTCGAGGTGCGCGTCCACCCCACCATGCTGCACGACTCGCACCCGCTGGCGAACGTGTCCGGCGTGTTCAACGGCATTTTCCTGACGGGCGACGCCGTGGACGACATCATGCTCTACGGCAGGGGCGCGGGCAAGCTCCCCACCGCCAGCGCCATCGTGTCCGACGTGATCTATGCCGCGAAGGCCTCGGAACACAAGTACATGACCTTCGTCAACGAGTTTGACGCGCCCCAGTGGCTGGTGCACCAGAAGGACTGGCTGAGCGGCTACTTCCTGCGACTGACGGTGGCGGACGAACTGGGCGCGCTTTCGAAGATTGCCGGCGTGCTAGGGGATTCGGGCGTTTCGGTACATTCCGTGATGCAGTTCAACGAGAACCCCAACCACAACACCGCCGAGCTGGTCTTCATTACGGACACGGCACGGGAACTTTCCGTCCAGTCCGCTCTGGCAAGGCTGCGCAGCCTGCCCTGCGTCATCAGCGTGGACAGCGTGATGCGCGTCGAGGATTAACTTTCGCCCCTTTTGGGGGAGAGCATAAACAGGAGGGAACAGCACATGGTCATAAAAAAGGAAAACATGCCCAAGGAAGCCCGCAGCGCCTGGCGCGGCGGCGAGGGCGCGCCGGTGATTACCCATCTTTGCCCCGAGAACAAGCCCGCCAACTGGCGCTTCATGGCGCTGGTGGACTTTAAGCCCGGCGAATCCATCGGCGAACACGCCCACAACGGCGAAACCGAGCTTTACTACATCCTCAAGGGCGAAGCCACCGTCATCGACAACGGCGTGCCCGTCAAGGTGTACGCCGGGGACGCCATCGTCACCGGAAACGGCGCCAGCCACAGCATTCAAAACACCGGCGCAGAAGACCTTTCCATGCTGGCGGTGATCGTGAACGACTAAACCCCAAAAAGCAAAGCGGCAAAGCGTTTCGGCTTTGCCGCTTTTTCATTTTTAGAACGCTATTCCGGTTTGGGCTGTTTTTTGCGGGCGTTGTCCCGGTCCACCCAGAGGTTGAACCCCATCCCCGCGGCGACGAGAATGCCGCCCAGCGTGTTCCCCAGCGAAAACGAGCCGGAGAGTATGATGTCCAGTATGATGCTGGTGAAGATCTGGCCCACAAACATCAAAAGCGTGAGGTTCAAGGCGGAAATCTTCGTCACCGTGACGTTTTGCAAAAAGATTACCGCCGCGCCCAGTCCGCCGCCGAACAGAATCCAGAACTCCGCGGGCAGCCCGTTGGAAAAGGGCCCGGTTTCGCCCAGTCCGAAGAAGAGCAGCAGCATCGCGGATACGATTAAGCCTGAAATATAGTTCCAGACGGTGCTGTAAATCAAACTGGTGCGCTCGGCAAGGTTGGAGTTGATCATGCGGGAGGCGACGATGGTGAACCCCGCCAGCAGGGATACGACGATTGCGACGACCATGCGATACCTCCTTTACAGTGCGATCATCAAAACGATGCCGGCGGAAATCAGCAAAAGCCCTACGAGCTTTCGCTTGTCGAAGTGCTGCTTGGGCATTTCAAACAGGCCGAAGGCGTCAATGCAGAACGACGTGACGCTCTGGCCAAGAAGCGTTAAAGCCAGGATCGCCGAAATGCTGATGTGACCGAAGGCCATGTTGTTGAACAGCGTGGTGGCGGCCCCCACGGCGCCGCCGATGTAATACCGGAAGGAGGGGCGCTTCGTTCGCACAAGGGGGTCCTTTTTGATGGCGGCGAACACCAAAGAAGTCACCAGTCCCACCACATGGATGAGCAGCGTGGCGGCGTACAGGCCGTAAAAATCCGTCAGCTGGCCGTTCAGCACCACCATGCCGGCGATGATGACGCCGGCGAACACAGACAAAAAGTAATACATGGAAACCTCAAATCCGCTTTGGTGAATCGTTTTGCCTTTTTGCGGTCGATGCCGTATGCGCGCAACAGGTAATTTTTGAGCGGGATTGACGCACCGGCCGATTCAGTATACTATTTTTGCGAAGGAAACGCTATAGGGACGATTTTTCCCCCGGAGAATACCGCGAAATGCAGGGAAAATTCACAGCTGCAAGCCCTTCGGGGCGCTTGACTGGGGCTGATTCGTCTGATATAATAGCCTTCGCTGATTAAACGAACTTTTAGATGGCGGCCAACGCTGCTATCGAAAGGAAGGAACACTCATGAAGGAAAACATCCATCCCGTATACGGCGAGAGCGTCGTTCGTTGCGCTTGCGGCGAAACCTTTAAGACCGGCTCCGTCAAGGGCGACCTGAGGGTTGAAATCTGCTCCAAGTGCCACCCCTTCTATACCGGCAAGCAGAAACTGGTGGATACCGGTGGCCGCGTTGACCGCTTCAAGAAGCGCTACGGCATGTAATCTCCGTTTTCGGCAACGAAACGGCATCATGGCCGCGTCTTGTTCTGGACGCGGCTTTTGTCGTAAACCTTGTGTGAAAGTCAGCTGCGGCTGACTTTGCGGGTTTTCCGCCGGGTGCGGCTGTGTTATAATGTAAGCAGCAATCGCGGCAGTATCGCGAAATGTGCCTTGCATGGAAAAAGGAGAAAGATTTGTCTAACAACACCAATAACGCTTCCGGGCAGTCCTGCGCAACACAGGGCAAAACGAAGATCTGCTCCATTGGCGGTCAGGCGCTGCTTGAAGGCATCATGATGAAGTCGCCCACCCGCGTCGCCATGGCGGTGCGCAAGCCGGACGGCAGAATCCAGGTCACCCAAGGGGAGTACACCCCCCTGACCAAAAAGAAAAAATGGTTTTCCTGGCCCGTTGTGCGGGGCTGCGTATCCTTTTACGAATCGATGAAATCGGGCATGGAGTCCATGACCTATGCCGCCTCCGCCGCAGGCGAAATCGAGGAAGAACCGTCCAGGTTTGAAAAGTGGATGTCCGACAAGCTCGGCAAGAGCGTGGAATCCATCGTGTTCGGCACGGCGATGGTGCTAGGGCTCGCTTTGGCGGTGGGGCTTTTCGTGCTGCTGCCTTCCTTCCTGGGCAAGCTCATCGCGGGGAACGAGGCCACGCCCTTTGTGCTGAACCTCATCGAAGGCGCCGTGCGCATCCTCATCCTCATAGGCTACATGGCTTCCATGAACCTGATTAAGGACATTCGCAGGGTGTTCATGTACCACGGGGCGGAACACAAAACCATCGCCGCCTATGAAGAAAGCCTGCCGCTGACGGTGGAAAACGTTCGCAAAATGAGCAGGCTGCACCCCCGCTGCGGAACGAACTATCTGTTCCTTGTGGCGTTCGTCAGCATTCTGTTTTACTCGGTGGTGGGCTTCACCGGCCACTGGGCGCTGAAGTCGCTGATTAAAATCGCGCTTTTGCCGGTGGTGGCGGGCGCATCCTACGAGGTGCTCAAAGCCGCCGCGAAGACGGATAACATCGTCGCCCGCGTGGTGCGCTGGCCGGGCATGATGCTCCAGCACATCACCACCAGGGAACCTGAGGACGAAATGCTGGAAATCGCCATCACCGCCTTTGAACTGGCGCTTCGTCCGGAATATCTGAAGGAGCACCCCGAGCTGATCGTCACCGACGAAAAGGGCAACGTGCTTTCCGATAACGAAAAGACCGAAGTGCCGCCTTCCGATTCCGAAGAAGCAAACGACGGGGCAAAGGGTGAACTCGAAAAAACCGATGCACAAGCTGTCTGACCTGCTCAGTCAAGCCAAAAAGGCGCTGGCTCCCATCGGCGCGTCCCACGAGGCGCGCATTATGGCGTTGCGCGCCTTTTTGATGACGGACGCGCAGCTGTTGTTAAAAAGGGATGAAGAAATCGCGAAAGAGCAGGCGGAGCGCTTTTGGGGAATGGTGGAAGAGCGGCTTTCCGGCACGCCCTTGCAGTATGTTCTGGGCGAATGGGAGTTTATGGGCCTACCCATGAAGGTCCAAAAAGGCGTGCTGATTCCGCGGTTTGACACGGAAGCGGCAGCCCTTCGCGCCATCGAATGGATGCGCGCGTCCGGCGCAAAGTGCGCGCTGGACCTTTGCTGCGGCAGCGGGTGCATCGCCGTCGCTCTTGTGAAAAACACCGGCGCTTCCGTCACCGCGTCGGACGTTTCGCCGACAGCTCTTGCGGTAACGAGAGAAAATGCCGAGTTGAACGGCGTTTCGGACAGGGTGAAGGTCGTATCGTCGGACTTGTTCGAAAATATTACGGAAAAGTTCGACCTCATTGTTTCCAATCCGCCGTACATCCCGAAAAAGGATATTGACGGGCTGGACAAAGAGGTGCGCGAACATGAGCCGATGCTCGCCCTGTGCGGCGGGGAGGACGGGCTGGACTTTTACCGGCGCATTGCGTTCGAAGCCCCGAATTTCCTCAAAAACGGGGGAAAACTGGTGCTGGAAGTGGGCATCAATCAATCAAAAGAAGTGGAAAAACTGCTCGCGGAAGCGGGCTTAGAGAAGATTCAGGTCATCCGCGACCTGTCCGGCGTGGAACGGGTTGTGGAGGGCTGCATACCGGAGGACAGATGATAGAGAAACTTCACGCGCTCAAGGAAAGGTTCGAGGAGCTGAGCGCCCAGATTGCGGATATCGCCGTCATCGCGGATCAGGACGAATGGCGCAAAAAGGTCAAGGAGCGCGCCGCGCTGGAGCCGGTGATGGAGGCGTTTGACCGTTACCTCGCCTGCGAACAGGCCATCGCTGAGGCGAAGGAGCTGCTTTCCGACCCCGAAATGAAGGAAATGGCGCAGGAGGAGCTTTCTGAAAAGAAGGAACTTCTGGCGCAACTGGAGCAGGAGCTGAAAATGCTGCTCCTTCCCAAGGACCCGGATGACGATAAGAACGTTATTCTGGAGATTCGCGCCGGCACCGGCGGCGAGGAGGCGGCCCTTTTCGGCGCGGATTTGATGCGCATGTACCTGCGCTACGCCGAGCGCCACAGGCTCAAGGCGGAAATCATGAACATCAACGAAACCGAGCTGGGCGGCGTCAAGGAGGCGGACATTTCCCTCTCCGGCACGGACGTTTACGCCAAGCTGAAATACGAAAGCGGCGTGCACCGTGTGCAGCGCGTGCCCGAAACCGAAGCCCAGGGCAGGATTCAAACCTCCGCCGCCACCGTGGTGGTGCTGCCGGAGGTGGAGGACGTGAACGTCGATATCAATCCGTCGGATCTGAAGATAGACACTTTCCGCGCCAGCGGCGCAGGCGGTCAGCACGTTAACAAAACCGAGTCCGCCATCCGCATCACGCACCTGCCCACGGGCATCGTGGTCCAGTGCATGGACGAGCGCAGCCAGCTCAAAAACAAGGAAAAGGCGATGCGCGCCCTTAAAACCCGCCTGTATGACTTTTACCGTTCCCAGCAGGACGAAAAGCTCACAGCGGCAAGGCGCTCCATGGTGGGCACGGGTGACAGGAGCGAGCGCATCCGCACCTACAACTTCCCCCAGAGCCGGGTGACGGACCACCGCATCGGGCTGACGCTTTATAAGCTGGACGCTTTTTTAGACGGCGATCTGGACGAGATGATCGAAGCCCTGTCCGTCGCCGCACGCACCGCCCAGCTTGAGGCGATGGAGTAAAAAAGATGGAAACCTTCTGTATAGACCTGAGCAGGGATTTTGAACAAGGCATTAAAAAAGGCGCAGAACTGATACGCGCCGGCGAAGTGGTGGCCTTCCCCACGGAGACGGTGTACGGCCTGGGCGCCAACGCGTTAGACGAAACCGCGGTGGCAAAGATATTCGCCGCCAAGGGCAGACCAAACGACAATCCACTCATACTCCACGTTTCCGACCCTTCGGAGGTGGACGCACTTGCGGAAGTCACCGAGCAGGCAAAGCGCCTGATGGAGGCGTTCTGGCCCGGTCCGCTGACCATCATTTTAAAAAAGAAGGACATTGTGCCTTCCGCCGCCACGGCGGGCCTTCCCACGGTGGCCATCCGCATGCCGGAAAACGAAGGGGCGAGGGCGCTCATCAAGGCGTCCGGCGTGCCCGTTGCCGCGCCCAGCGCCAACACCTCCGGCAGGCCCAGCCCCACCACGGCGCAGCACGTTCTTCACGACCTTTCGGGCAGAATCCCTCTCGTTCTGGACGGCGGACCCTGCAAATGGGGACTGGAGTCCACGGTGGTGACGCTGGTGGGGGAACCCACGGTGCTGCGCCCCGGCGCGGTGACGCCGGGAATGCTTTCGGCGGTCATCGGGGAAGTTAAAATAGCCCCGGCGGCCCTTTCCCCGCTGAAAGAAGGGGAAACCGCCGCCTCGCCCGGTATGAAGTACAGGCACTACGCGCCGAAAGCGCGGGTGTTTATCGCCGCGGGGGAACCGGACGAGCTGGTCGGCACCGCCATCGCCCTGTATGACGGGTGCTTAACGCGCGGGCTGAACCCCTGTATACTGGCTTCCAGGCAAACTTGTGGCTTTTATGCGGGGCGTGTCTATGATATAATTGGCGACAGAACCGCGCCCGAAACCTTCTGCGCAAACCTGTTTTCCGCTTTGCGCAGGGCGGACGAGGCGGGTTGCCAGTCCATCATTCTCGAAGCCCTTCCGGCGGATGCCTTCGGCCTGGCGTACATGAACCGTGCGCTTCGCGCCGCGGGGTTCCGCGTATGCACATCCCCGAACGAAGCACAATCAATTCTGGAGGAACAGCCTTGAAGACCGTTTTGTTCGTATGCTCCGGCAACACCTGCCGCAGCCCCATGGCTGAAGCCATCTTCAACGACGCTCTGGACGATCGACCTCGATTGCGCACCCTGGGAGTGCGCGCGATATCAGCGGGAACCTTTGCCTGCGAAGGGGCGGAAATGGCGAAAAACGCCGAACTCGCCCTGGAAAGCCTGGGCGTGAAACTTCCGTTTTTCCGCCACAGGGCGGTTCCCTTCACCCAGGAGATGGCCGACGAGGCCGATTTGATCCTCGCCATGCAGGAGCAGCATCTCGAAGAGATTGCCGCCCTCGCCCCCGACGCCGAAGACAAGGCGAGCACCTTGAAGGGCTACGCCAACGGCGTGGACGGCTATACCGGCAGCGAGGAGTATGACATCGAGGACCCCTTCCGGCAGCCTTTGGAGGTTTACGAAGAGGCAGCCGAGGAAATCCGGCAGTTGATTCTAAAAGCCATGGACCGCATGGAGCGCGAATGGCTGGACGAATGACGTCCGGCGAACGGCTTCGGTCCGCACCCGGTTACGAAAGCTGAAGGCGCACGCCTTCCATATATTGAAGGAGAATCATCACTATGGGCAAACTTACCGTAATCGACCATCCCCTTGTGCAACATAAAATCTCGCTGCTGCGGGACGAGCAAACCGGCCCCAAGGAATTCCGCGAGCTTGTCGGCGAACTCGCCATGCTCATGGGTTACGAGGTGACCAGGGACCTTCCTCTGAAGGAAATCGAGGTCAAAACCCCCGTTGCGATGGCCAAAACCAAGGTGATCGCGGGCAAGAAGCTTGCCATCGTCCCCATTCTGCGCGCCGGTCTGGGCATGGTTGACGGTATGCTCAAGCTCATCCCCGCCGCGAAAGTCGGTCACATCGGTCTGTATCGCGACCCCGAAACCCTCGAGGCCGTGGAATACTATTGCAAGCTGCCCCAGGACTCCCAGGAGCGCGACATCATTCTGGTGGACCCGATGTTCGCCACCGGTCACTCCATTGACGCCGCGCTGAACCTCATCAAGAGGAAGGGCTGCGGTCACATCAAGCTGGTGTGCCTCGTCGCTGCCCAGCAGGGCATCGACCTCATTCAGAAGAACCATCCGGACGTGGATATTTTCGTCGCCGTCATCGACGATCATCTCAACGACCACGGTTACATCGTTCCCGGCCTGGGCGACGCGGGCGACAGGTATTTCGGAACCAAATAGCGCGATTATCGGGGAAAGCGGGATGATTTTGCATCCCGGCTTTCCCCGCTTTTGCACGAAAAAAGAAAGTTTTTGCTGCGGAGATACGAGAGATGGCAAACTTTACAAAAACTTTCGGCTATGCTAGAATTGTCGTGACCAATAGTGAGAAAAAGAGCACAACGGTGGTTTATCCTTCGCCGCGCTCTTTTTGATTTTATGCTCTTAAATGTGATTATTCGTAACTGTTATTCTATCGTACTGCGTGAACTCATCAAAAAGCTGAATAATCGCACGCTTTTGCATCATTGTAAGAGCAAGGCGAAGGAAACGGACTTCTTCATTAGATTTTACCCAAAAAGGTGGTGATCGGATGTCTATACTGGAAGCCATAGCGACTGCCGAACGGGAAGCCGCGGAACGCATCAAGCAGGCGCAGAGCGACGGCCGCGACCTGGTCATGGCGGCGGAGGAAAACGCCCATAAGGAGGCGGAAGCGCTCATCGCCCAGGCGAAGGAACGGGCGCAAAGCATCGTGAAACAGGCTGAGGCAGATGCCCAGAAGGAAGCACAAACCCAGCTTGCCGAACAGGCGAAGGCCGACGAGAGCGCGGTGCAGCAGGCCCGGGCAAATTTGGACAAGGCCGCGGCCTATATCGTCGAAAGGATTGAGAAGCAATGATCGTTCCGATGAAAAAGGTCACGCTCCATGCCCTCAAGCGGGACAAGGACGAGCTTCTGCTTTCGCTGCAGCGCTGCGGGGAGCTGATGGTCATCAGCACCGAGGATTCACAGCCCCAGGAAGGCTTTTTGCAGTCCTCCGAGGCTTTGAGCCGCACCCAGGAAGCTTTGGGATTCGTCAACAGGAGCGTGGGCAAGCGCGGCATGCTCACCCCCCGTCCGGAGGTGGAAAAGACCGCGCTGCTTACGGTGGATCCGGAACTGGAGAAGCTGCAGCACGAAGTGGCACAGCTGGAGCGTGCCTTGAGCGACAATGCCGCCAAGGAAAGCGCGCTTGTTTCGGAAGCCGCATCCGTTGCCCCCTGGGTTCCGCTGGATGTTCCCGTGGAGGATTTGAAAAATACCAAAAAGGTGGCCGTGTTCACCGGCAGCATCGCGGTGAATCTTCTGCCCGCGCTTTCGGCGCTGGCGGAGGAGCATGAATCCGCCGTGCAGCCCCTGGGCGACGGTGCAGAGGGCAAAATCCTCGTGCTGTATTCCCCGAAGGACAGGGCGGATGAGCTGCTTGAAGCCGCCAAGGCTATGGGCTATGTGCCCGTCACTCCCCCGCGCATCACCGGACTTCCCAGCATCCGTGCCGCTTCGTTGACCGCGGAGCTGGAAGCCGTGCGCCAGGAGGGCGAGACGCTGAAGGAGTCGTTGAAAAAGCTCGCCGAGAAGCGGGACGAGCTGGAGATTCTTCTCGACCAGCGCGCCACCGAGCACGAACGGCAGAGCACCCCGGCGACGATGACGGATT